>CAIWHS010000369.1 GCA_903912515.1 uncultured Planctomycetaceae bacterium | reverse complement strand
CGCGTTGGTCGCTCCCGCGGCGCTTGGTTTGTTCTGGTTGGGGGACTATCGCGGGGCGTTGGCTGTTGGCGGGATGGCCCTGACAAATTCAATTATTGGCCTGTTTCATGAATTCAGGACAAAATGGCATCTTGATAGATTGACATTGCTGGGAGAGGGTAGTGCCCGAGTTCGCAGGGATGGCCGAGTGGTCACCATCCCCTTGGGCGGTGTGGTTGAGGGGGACAGGGTGTTGGTTGGTAGCGGCGACGCTGTGGTGGCGGATGGCACCGTGATGTTGGCGGAGTATCTTGAGCTGGACGAGGCTTTGCTCACCGGGGAATCAGATCCGGTTTGCAGGGAGGTAGGCGACCAGGTGCGATCGGGAAGCGTCTGCATCGGCGGGCAGGGGGAATATGTCGCTGAGAAGGTGGGGACCGAGGCCTTCGCTGAACGAACGGCATCGACGGCAAGGCAGTATAGGCATTACCCCGGTCCGACGCAGCGAACTTTGGAACAACTGGTGGGTTGGTTGACGGTGGCGGCGGTCTGCTTGTGCGCTGGGTATGGGGCGCTTTACTTTGTTCGTGGATTTCCGGTCACGGACTTGTTGCAAATGGTCGCGGCAACCATCACCGCCATGGTGCCGCAGGGTTTGATTTTGCTAACGACTCTTTCGCTAGTGTTGGCAGCGGTGCGGTTGGGTACGCGTGGCGCGATGGTCCGTCGGTTGATGGCGGTGGAGGGGCTTGCCGCTGTCGATGTGATTTGCACGGATAAAACAGGCACGCTGACCACCGGCAAGCAAACGCTTGACCAAGTGGTGACTTTTAACGCAGATGAAGATTGGGTTCGGCAACTCTTGGGCATATTTGCCGCATTGAGCATAGACCGGCAGAACAAAACCATTGAGGCATTGCATTTGGCACTACCCGTAGGGCCGGCGGCAGGGGAGGTTTTGGACCAATTGCCTTTCCAGTCGAGAAATCGATGCAGCGCGGCATTGATTCGGATGGATGGGCAGGAGCGATTACTCGTGCTAGGCAGCTATGAGGCCTTTAAGGACCAGTTTTGTGAGGTGGATAGGGAGTTGGTGGAAGGGGTTTGGCGAGAGTTTCTTTCTACCGGGAAGCGATTGATTGTTTTTGCCGAAGGGGTCTCAGATGGTAAACCCCTTCAGAGCAGAGTTCCCAGTGTTGAATTGCGTCCGTTGGCCCTAGTGATGTTGAAGGATGAGCTACGGCCGGGAATTGCCGGGGTATTGGCAGCCCTGGCTTTTCAGGGCATACGGTTCAAGGTGGTATCAGGGGATCATCCAGAAACCGTGCGGGCAACAGTCCAATCGGTTGGCTCGGCGTTTAGGAATGATTTGATTGTCAGCGGCGATGCTTGGGAAAATGCTGCAGACCGATTGGCCATTGCCAGGGAGCATGATCTATTTGGTCGTGTGTCACCGGAGCAGAAAATGGCGCTGGTGGGATGCCTTCAAGAAGCGGGTTGCAATGTTGGCATGATCGGGGACGGGGTGAACGATGTGCTGCCGCTGAAACGGGCCGACTTTGGCGTAGCGATGGGATCGGGCAGCCCGGCGGCGAAGGCGGTGGCTGGGGTGGTATTGGAAAAGGACAACTTTGGTGTGTTACCGGAAGTACTGATGGAGGGGCGGCGAGTTGTCAGAAGTATCAGGCGTGCGGCCAAGCTTTTTCTGTTGAAAAACAGTTACACCGTGGCGTTGATTTTGGTGGTG
>CAIWHS010000368.1 GCA_903912515.1 uncultured Planctomycetaceae bacterium | reverse complement strand
TGATGCCAACACACGCGCCGTTTCTGATGCTCAGGAAGCCGCCCGCCACTTTGTTTCCCGCTCCAGTTGTTCCATCTTATACTTGCTGTCACCAAGCAGTTTCAGTTGCTCTGCCAATTGCACAGCAGTGCTGTCGGCTTTCCATGCCTCGGCCACAACGTCATTACGCAGGGCGTGGGTGTCAATGGGACGGCGGAACAGGTTGGTGCTGGCATCCAACAGCGACGGGATTTCCATTTCAAACAGGCTGCGGGTGTATCCCGTCACGGTGCCGATGGTGATTTGCACGGCGTACAATCTGAACGTGATGGCGTTGAGGTGTGCGACTGTCTGCCGCCATTCGTCTTCCAGTTCAGTGCGGTAGGTTTCAGACAGCTCAAATAGCAGCGCGGTCATGCTTTCCATCTGAGCAGGCAACTGCTGTTGCAGCTCTGCCCGCTGCTGATGCAGGGCCTCTTCGGCGGCCTGTAAGCGTTCCTGCCTTTCGCGTAAAGTAGACAGGTTGACAGCAACGGCTTGTTCCCCTTCGGGCGTGCTGTCACCCAGCAGGCTTTGCGCCTCTAACGTGCCCGCTTGCCGGATGATAGCCTGCCGTTCTGTTTCAAAGGCGGCTTTTTTATCGGCCAGGGCTTTGAGGGCAGCGGCCAGTTTCTGATGTTGTTCAAGGTAGGTGAGGATAGGTTTGAACGCTTTCTGCGTCGCAGCCAGTTGTTTTTGGGTAGTGGTTTTCATGGGATATCTCCGGTGTTTGAATGGGTAAAAAATGCGAAACACTGGATGATTAGGGCGGCAGGCCGCTGGGTGGGTGTGACGGACGGGTGACGCGACTGTGACGCGAAAAACCCTCCCAACACCGCAGTTGTGCTGAGATGACGCACTTTTGGCCGATACCTTTATATACAGGGGGGATTATATTGGTGACCGCCCATATACGATGGGTGGGGTTAAAGTGCGTCATCTCAGCACTTCCGCCATTTTTTAAGCCTTTTTGTGTCACAACTGCGTCACCCATGCGTCACCAGTCTTTTGATTCATAAGGCGGGGTGTACGCGGTGGCAGCACGGCGCAGGGTAAGCCCGAGAAAAAGGCGGCCATTACGGGTGCGCTTGTATTCAACACCAGCGGCATTCGCCTGCACCCGCTGAACAAAGCCGTTGATGGTGGGCAGTTTTTCGTTGCGAAACCCCTCGGCGATGGCCCAGGCATGAAAGTGATCATAGACGGTACGAGTGGCCAAGGCTGGCATGGCGCCGACAATAGGCTGTACCTCTACGCACTCCTCCAGCCAGGCGAGTACCGGGTCAGCGCCCAGCATCCAATCCACCAGTGCCTGTTTGCTGCTGGGCGGTACGGTGAAATTGCGCTGGCGGATCAGGCGTGAGGCTCCCTCAACCACCCACGCCAACAGCAGATCGGTTTCCTCATCGGCAATGCGCCGACCGATGCCTTCAATCCGCTCATCCATCGGAATAACCCGGTTGAAAGTGATGACCAGCAGACGGCGCTGCACGCCCCTGTCCATGCCGCCTTGAAACGGTGGCAGGGTGTTGGTGGCAAACAGGTGCTGGGCAATGGGGCGAAACTCAACGCGGCTTTTGTAAACATCCCTGCCTTCAACGGGTTCACCGGTAATGACAGCTTTGAACACCTCAGCGGCCACTGCAGTTGCAGACGATAATTCGTCACTGGCATTGAGCAGTTTTCCAGCGAGTGCCACAATATGACGCTCATCGCCCAAGCGGGCGGGTGTGATGGTGCAGACAGCGGTAGCAGGCAGAATGCCCCGTGCCAGATCCAGCACCTGACTTTTGCCGTTTTCGGCGCATTCCCCTTTGAGCACCACGGCGCGGGGTTGTAAGAGGCGGGTGGCATAGCCCAGCGCGGCGCAGCCATACACTTCGGCCAGCAGTTGAATTTTTTCACGGCTGTCGGCATCGTCTTTAAAAATACCGCCCAGAAAACGCCCGAGTAAGGTTTCCGCCGGAATGTTTGCGGGACTGGCCTGCCAGCATCCCGGTAAAGTATGGCGACTGCGATGATTCGGGGTATGCTTCTCCAAAGAGGGAACACCGCCAGCATTGAAGCGGATAAAACCAGAACGGCAGTTAATGCCAACAGTACAACGCTCAAAGAAATCTGGTAAGGCCGTTAAAGCCGCCATTTCATGCAGGATGGAGTCAATACGAGTTTTGCTGAGCTTAACGCAGGTTGCCTCGCCTTTAGGCGTTTTATAGGGTGCGCCGTCATAGCGGTGCACAGCAAGCCGCAACGTGTGTTCTGGGAGCATTTCCCAGTGTGTGGCGATATATTGCCAGAACTGCCCTTCGGCGTGGATCAGTTCACCGCGTCCCTGTTCCAGATCAGCACGGACATGGCGGGCAATTTCCACATCAGAACCAATGTCAACTGGCTGTCGGGAATCAGTCTCTGCTTTCGCAGTGCCAGCATACCGGCTCGCACCCCCTTGCTGCAACCCTGCGGTGAGGCCGCTGTGCAGCGTGGCTGTTGCCTCCGCATCCGGCAACCCAAGGTGCTGCGCTTGCTGGCGCAGCATATCTTCCGCTTCTTCCGCTGATACTTTTCCCTTGCTGACATAGCGGCCAAGGGCAAAAGCTGCCTTATTCAGTGCATCGTTGCGGTGGCCGTTCTGCGCCTGGCGCAGGTCATTGAGAATGGCTTCTATTGAGCCTTTTCTCTTGGAAGTGCCCGGTGCCGGTACCAGCAACCGTAACCACTGCGCATCCAATGGCGGCGGCGGTATATCCCAGATGCTTTTCCCCGCCTGCCACTGATAAAGATGGCCTGAACTGTGTATGCTGGGCGGCAGAATGACATAACCGCTCTCCCCCCGCACATCAACATGTGGCACAATACCGGTGGCGTTGCGGATGGTGTGCGCGTCGGGATATTGAAAATAAAGATGCCAGCCGCGCCCCGTTTTTACGGTGGGAACAGGCAGTGCTAGAATATCAGAAATACCAGACGCCTGTTCCAGCAGCGGAACAGCCTGTTCATCATCGATATCTATCACCAGCAGGTTGGAGACACGACCGGTGACAACGGCAAAATTAGCGCTGGCATAGTGTTGCCGCCAGTCCTCCAGTAGAGCGGTATTCGGGGGTGTTTGCTGAAATGGCTTCCACTTCACCAGCGGCTTTTTGCTCTGCCGTGCCACAGGGATGACAGACCAGCCCAGATCAGCATACGCTGCGGCAGCGCTGGCGAACGGCAACGCCGGTGGTACAGGTTGCGAAACGGCGATATTTTGAATGTGCACTCCCATCACAACCCCGCCCGGCGAACGCGATCCGGATTGATGCTGCCAACAACCAGCGGCAACTGGGGTTTTTCACGGCGCAGGTAAGCGGCCCAGGCCATTTCATGTGCGGGCAGTGTTTCGACGATCAGCAGATTCTGTCGCATCGCGCCCGCTGTGCGGCACAGGCTTTCATAAACCCCGGTGATGGGTGCACAGGCAAGCACTGCCGCACAATGTGCCAATGCCGTCAGATTTTTCAAAACCTGCTGATCAAAGGCTGCTGGGCCGAGTGATGCACCACTGTCATCCAGCACCATGGCGATGAACGGGCTAGCCTGCTGCAAGGCTTCCAGATCTGAATCTTCTGAGCCAGGCTGCAGAAAAGCAAGCCGCAACCCATAATCGCGTACCGCCGTGAAGATGACATGAAAATGCGGCGGCAACGCGGGGTTATTTTGCAGCAGCGATTCCAGTCGCCCAGCATCCAGCGCAATCCAATCGGGATGCGGTATCATGACCGCACCCCGCTGCCCGCAGGCTGGCTGAAATAATGCTCATCGGCGGTAGACTGGCAGAGGCGGGATTCTTCGAAGGCCTCCACGTCTTCCAGCCGGTATTTGACCCGGCCGCCCACCTTGATAAAGCGCGGCCCCATCCCGAGCCAGCGCCACCGCTCCAGCGTGCGTACCGAGATGCCGAGCCGCCGCGATAAATCGACTTGGTTTAAATGCCTGATGTCCGTCATAATTGCTGTCTCCTTGTTTTTGCTGTGGTGGAGACCAGCCTGCCTTGGATGCGCATCCTGAAAAAGGTTCCCAATTTCTCCCGAAATGGGCAAATATCGGGAGAAAAATCGTGGGTTTAAGAACAGCTACGTACTGTATCGAACTGCCGAGAAACCTTGTCACTGCGGACTGTGGTTTTCAGGAAACAGTCCTCACTTTTTTACGGTGATAGAAACAGCGCGGGTATAAGCGGGTTTGTGAGGAAATACAGTGTATTGTTGATTTCAGGGGATTTTCTTATACTGGCGTCATGACTTGCCGCACTCCCGCCAATACTTTGTACTCTCAATATAAACCACAGAAAGACGGTTTTCTGAGGTCACTTCGACTGGACTTGTGCGGTATTCCAAGC
>CAIWHS010000367.1 GCA_903912515.1 uncultured Planctomycetaceae bacterium | reverse complement strand
TGGCTGGGTGTGGGGCCCAATGACTTCCCCGAGATGTATTCAAGCCCATGAAGTGCCGGAGCGCCACTAGGGAAATTGAGTTTTTGGATTAGATGCGGAGGAAGATTTTCCTGCGTTCCATCCAGGCCAGGATGATCCAATCGACAGTAAGGATGCCGAGGCCGATGAAAAGGGGTTCGTAGGCTTGGCCGCCAAACCGGAAAAATTCTTTGCCCAGAAAAAGTGCGAAGTTGAGGCGGATGAATCCCTCAAGCAAGTGACTGATGAGGTAGGAGGCGATGGGGTTCATGCCCAATACGCGCAAGGGATAGGACCAGAGGGTGAAACTGGTGGCATCTGCCATGAGGAAGAAGAGGGCGAGTAGCAGGAAACACCAGCCCCCGCTGAAAAGCACCCAAGAGGGTGTCCAAATGCGTTTGACAGATGGGCAAATACCTAGGTAATCGAGGGCGAACCCTGCAATGAGGCAGATAGCCCCGGCGGTGGCGAAAAGGGCCAGTTTGCGTGAGGCGGTTGCAGCAGACAGGAGCCAACCACCGGCAATGAGGCCGAGGAGCGAGGTTGCCAGGGTGGGGATGAAGTTGAGGGTGGAATAGCCGCCGCCGTTGTATTCAAACGGTTTGGGCCTGGGGAAGAGGTTGAGGAACCAGGTGTCGAATTTCCATGCGAGGTTGGAATTTTTATTCCAGTGGGCCGAGAAACCGGTGGAGTTTTCGTTCCAAGTATCGGGAACGCCGACCTTGGAGTAGTCGAAATCGGGTGCAGGAGCGGGATAGAGGGCGAAGGCGCCCCAGTAGCCGACCAGAATGATGGCCAGGCAAAACCACCAGACCCTTTTGGCACACAGTGCGATGAGGAAGAGCGGAAAGAACCCAAGGCCGATTTGGGTGAGAGTATCCTCGAAAGTGAAGTTGATTTGGGACTTGCCCAGCGAGCGTAGCCAGACGCCCAAGAAGGTCAGTACCAGAGCGCGCCAGGCGGCGTGGGTGATGAACTTGGCAGGGTTGTCGCCCCGGCGGCGGCGCATGTCGAGAGAGAGCACCACGCTGACCCCGACGAGAAAACTGAAAGAGGGCTGGATGAGATCGTGCAGAGTGCAGCCGCGCCATTCGACATGGGATTGCTGTGCACTGAGGAACTGCCAGACGGGATTGTCGGGGAAGGCTTTGGCGATGCGATTGAGGTGCATTATTTCGGCCATCATGAGCAGCATGACAAAGCCGCGGTAGGCATCGACCGAAGTGAGGCGCCGCAAGATGGGGGTGGCTGGAACCTGGGCGTCGGAGGCCGAAGGATCGACCGCAGGCTGTGTGTTGGTGGGTTCAACGGCCATGTTGGCTCCTGCGTTGGTTGATTACCCTTGTAACACAGGTTGAATGTGGGGGCGGGGGAAAAGGCTAAGAACAGTAGGCCTGGGCCCCTTGGTTTTTATGGTCAGACAACGACCTCGAGGTATTCGACAGGGTCTTTGTGGTATTTGAGCAGGGCTTCGATTTCGGCAAAGAGCAGGCGCGTGCTGGCGATACAGGAGGCGCAGGCACCCTCGAGACGGACTTGGCCGACCGGGCCGTCGATGGCGACGACGCGTACCCGACTGGTTTGGAGATCATAAAGGGGTGCGAGGACTTCGTCGCACAGCTTTTGGATGCGCAGGATGTCTTTTGGCGGGGTGGCGGGCATGGTCATGGCGCGGAACCCTTGTGGAGGTGGTTGAGGCAGATGGGGCGAATGTGGTCGATATCTTGGTTCATTTGCGCCATGAGGGCCTGAGGCGAGGGGAATTGTTGAGGCTGGCGGACCTGCGCGAGGAAGTCGAGGGCAAGATCCAGACCATAGAGGTTGCCTGAAAAATCGAGCAGATGGGCCTCGATGCGTGGCAGGGTATCGCCAAAGGTGGGTGCGGGGCCAATGTGGGTGGCAGCAGGGAGGGTGGAGCCGTCGGGCAGGGTGGCGATGCAGGCGTATACGCCTGCGGCGGGCACCACGGTGCGGCCGGCCAGGTTGGCAGTTGGGAAGCCGATGGTGCGGCCGCGATGGGCCCCATGAATGACCAGACCACGCAGGCGGTAGGGCCTGTTTAGCAAGCGTGCGGCCAGATCGACCTTGCCCTCTGCCAGGGCGGCACGAATGCGAGTGCTGGAAATTTCGCCCGCAGTCTCGGATACGGGTGCCACCACACTCAAATGGATGTCTGAAAGGGGGCAGAGTTTTTTCAGGGTATCGATGGTGCCGGCCCGGGAGCGGCCGAAGCAGAAATTTTCCCCTTCGACCAAGCCCTTGGAATTTAGGGATTCTACTAGTACTTTTTGGAAAAAGGTGTCGGCATCCCAGCTTAGTAGCGTGGGGCTTGTGCGCAGCACCCCAGCCTCGGTTGCCCCGGCTTGGCGCAACAAAGCCAAGCGGTCTTCGAGGGTGGTGAGGGGGGCAGGTAGGGCTTGGCCCAACAGCGAGCGGGGGTGGGGATCGAGCGCCAAGGCGAGCACAGGCAAGTTGCCCAGGGCATGGGCTAAGTGGACGGCGGTGGAGACGAGGGTGGCGTGGCCGCGGTGGACGCCATCGAAATTACCCAGCGTGACAACGGCCCCCCGGGGTATGTCGGTGTGGTCATGTGCGGGCTGGGTTGGATCAAACACAAGCATAGTTGGGTCATTGTAGGGAAAAACTGGCAAAAATCTGTGGCGGAAGTGGCGGGCTTGGCCCAGTGCGCTGGTGTGGGGGGAGGTGGTTCGGTAGGGTGAAGGTTCACCGGGTCGGCTGGACGCCCGTTGCCAGGGGCGTGGGGAAACCTGTGACCGCCTGGTGGAGGAAAGTCCGGGCTCCATAGGGCGAGGTGGTGGGTAACGCCCACCACCCGAAGGCTGAAGGACTCGCTTGCGTGTCCGTTGGCTGAAGGGTCGGGAAAGTGCAACAGAAAACAAACCGCCTGGGGGGGGAACTCCCCGGGTAAGGGTGAAAAGGTGGGGCGGTTCGCCGCTTAATGTAAGAGCCCACCAGCAGCCGGGTAACCGGCTGGCTTGGCAAACCCCACCTGGAGCAAGACCAAGTAAGGGAGAAGGGTCGGCCCGGCCCGTCATACTCCCGGGTAGGTTGCTAGAGCGCGCGGGTAATCGCGCGCCCAGAGAAATGGTCGTCATCTGCGCGCAAGCGTGGAAACAGAACCCGGCTTATAGGCCGGCCTGGTGAATTCATTCCAGCTCGCTGATCATGGCGCTGTAGAACTGGCGAATCAGCGCGATGCGGGGTTGTGCGAGCTGTTGCGCGGTGTGGCTGTGGAAGCGTTCGGCCAGGCGTAGCAATTTTTTGGGAAGATGATCGAGGGCGTAGCGTTTGTCATCGAGTTCACGGCCAAGGGCGGCGGGGTCGCTTGGGTGATGGATCAGGCTGTCCATGCGGTCGGCGGTGGCAAAGCAGCGGGCAAGTCCTACAGCACCCAAGGCATCGAGGCGGTCGGCATCTTGCAGAAGGGCCGATTCGCGCAGGGTAGGTGTTTTACCAGCGGACCAAGCGTGCTCCTCGATGCAGGTGGCGACCATTTCGACCCAGGAGGGATCTGCCCCCACCGACAATAACAACTGGCGGGCGGCCATGGCGCAGTCTTCACCCGATTGGGCGGAGCGGGGATGGTTCTTGGGGTGGTTGACCAGCTCGTGGAGCATGGCGGCGGCGCGCAGCAGGTCGCTATCAGCATTTTCAGCGCGTGCCAGGCGTTCGGCGAGTTTGGTGACTCGGGCCACATGGAGCCAATCGTGGCCGCTGCCTTTGTTCTGGCAGGCGGCGCTGGCAGCCTCTTCAAGATGCGTCCAAACCTGGGGGCTAAGGGGTGGCATGACAGCATTCCGTGGAGAAAATGTTTCCTACCCATCCTAAAGGGGGCGGAACAAACGACCAGCCAGTAAACTAGCCTGATGAGCACCACTCCAACACCCTGGTTGATCACACCCGCAACTCTTGGCGAAGCCCAGACCCTTGCGCGGTTCAATTGTTTGCTGGCGTTTGAGACCGAAGATATTCATCTGGATGAGGCAACGGTGCTTGCGGGGGTGACGAATGGTTTTGGCAAGGGCCCTGAAGTGCGTTATTTGGTGGCCCGTGAAGCCCAGTCAGGCCCGCCCCTTGGGCAATTGATGCTTACTCGGGAATGGAGTGACTGGCGCGATGGTTGGGTGTGGTGGATTCAAAGCGTGTATGTGGACAAGAGCCACCGCAGGCGGGGAATCATGCGAGCCTTGTTTGGCAAAGTGATGGAGATGGCTGGCGACCCGTCTGAGGACGGTGGCGCCGTGTTGGTGCGACTGTATGTGGAAGAGCATAACCACAAGGCGCAGGCGTTCTATGGGCAGATTGGCATGGCCAACGAGGGGTACCAGGTGTGGGCGTGGAAACCACGGTGAATACGCTCCCGCCTGAAGCGCGCATGGTTGCCCGCGCCAGACTGTGGCTGGTGGTGGCGGCGGTGCTATGGAGTTTGTCAGGCGCTTTCACGCGGTTGATCACCTCGGACACGAGCGTGTTGTTGGGATTTAGCGCCCATGAGCCAGCAATGTCTCCTTTGGCGATGGCATTTTGGCGCGTATTTTGGGGCGGACTTTTCATTTTGCCCTTTGTGCGGCCTGGTCAGATACGGGCGACCTGGCGCATGGTGCCGGTGGCGCTGATTTTCGCATTCATGAATGCCACTTTTGTGGCTTCGCTAGCATTGGGGTCTTCCGCAAGTGCGGTCTTGCTGCAGTACACCGCCCCTTTTTGGGTGGTGCTTGCTGGCTGGTATTTATGGAAGGAAAAGCTGGACCGGGCAACTGTGGTGAGCTTGGCGCTGGCGATGTGTGGTGTGGCTTGCCTGGTGATTGAAGGGTGGGAGGATGGCCATTTGCTGGCGGTGGGTTTGGCGCTTGCGAGTGGTGTTGGTTTTGCTTTGGTGTTGATGGGTCTGGGTTGGCTGAAGGATTTACCCAGTGCCCCTGTGACGGTGTTCAATTTTTTTGTCGGGGCGCTGGTGCTGTTGCCAGTGGTGATGGGGCAAGCATTTCCAACCGTGGCGCAACTGGTTGTGATGGCCCTTTTTGGTAGTGTGCAAATGGGGCTACCCTACCTTATTGCTGCCAGGGCGTTGCGGTATGTGCCGGCGCGGGAGGCTGGACTAATCACCCTTTTGGAGCCGTTATTGAACCCAATCTGGTCGCGCCTGCTGGCCCCGGAGAGCGAGCCGGTCACCGTTTGGATGATCTGCGGCGCGCTAGGGATTTTGGGGGCGCTTGTGGCCCGGTACTGGCTGGCTGGCCCCGGAAAACAACCACCTGAAGCACAGGACGGTTGATCAGGCGCGGGCAAAATTGGTGGCGGCCGCGACACCGTTGAGGCTGTCGCTGATGAATAGCGAATCGATAAGGCTCCAATCGGCATAGTCGTAGGTGGAGAGCCGGCCGGGGATACCCGGCCCCGACGCGGCGACAATGTCCAGTAGACCGTTGCGATCCGCATCGTTGACGGCAATGGCCACTCCCCCGGGAAAATTCACATTCCCTTGCTTGAGCAAGCTCCCCGAAAGGTCCATGATAGCCACTTGGGAAGAGTTGCCCTGCCGGGCGACTCCGGCGACGATTTCCAGGGTTCCATCCAAGTCGAGGTCGGCTGAGGCCACGGTGAAGCCTGCAGAGACTATCTCGCTGGGAAACGCATAGAAACTATGCTTGGGTGTCGCGTAATCAGCTAGGTCGAAGACCACCAGGTGGCTGTTGATGGTGGAGGAGACCACTGCGTAGCTAGTGCCGTCTGCCAGCGGCTGGGACAAAGCTATCCGCACACCGCCCTTGTAAGCGGGACTGAAGGCGTAGAACGCGCCACGGGAAGCTCCGGTCACCGCATCAAAGACGCTCACGGCTGGTTCGGACCCGCTGCCGGCGCCGCACAGGATCACGGTGGTCCATTCATCCCCAACCCGGGTGGTGCCCCCCGACACGGAAACACCGCCGAGAAACTTTGGATCGAAGGCGTACAGGCTCATTGCGACCCGGCCGCTTGCAGCATCGACCACCAGCACATGTGGGGAACTGGTCCCCGCCACCGCGATGACCAGGCTATCTGGTGTTGCGCCCCCCGAACGGGTGAGGGTGTTCACATTCAAGGGGCCCTTGTAGCCGGGAAACGGGGTGAATTCTTGCATTGAGCCATCTGAGGACCAGACAGCCACTTGGCCGTTTCCCAGACTGGCGACAGTGCTGCCGGCAGCCAGATTGAAAGGTTCTGCCACCACCGGACCGGAGGCCGGCGGCACCTCCCTCTGCTCGGGCAATGGCCCGGTGGATAAGCGAAAACCCGTGTCACTCGCCTCGCGGGCCGGGGAGGCCTCGGAGTACCCGGTGGAAGAGATGGAG
>CAIWHS010000366.1 GCA_903912515.1 uncultured Planctomycetaceae bacterium | reverse complement strand
ATGGCAGCCTCAATTCAGTGAAGCAACAAGATTTGACCGGCTATTGCTCGCTCACTTTGCACTTGCCTTCCAGCTTGCCGGAGCCATGATTTCTTCGGCCACGACCAGCGAGCCACCCTTGGCTTTCCCCTTGGGAACGGCCAACCAATAAGAGCGGTCGTGCGGGGTGCCGGTTTGCTTCCACACCACCCGGTCGGGCACCGGGTTTCTGTCAAACTTTGCCATCCACGGCAAGGCCTCCTTGTCTTCCAGATTCATCCAATGCCCTTTGCCTTCGCGAATGCGAACAAAGTTTTCATAGCCTTTTGGATCATCCTTGCGCAGTTTTGCTAATTGCTCACCATATTCGGCCCCAATTTTGGCGCGGTTGTAGGCGTTATCTTTGGCGCCAACCTGCAGTGCGAAAGGCACATTGCGCACCGACAAAAGAGGCACACCATTGGGGTGTCCGGCCATCATGGCGGCCCCGGCCCACCAGTCTGCCATGCGAGGTGCCATCTGGTAGACCCCGTCACCACCAGCTGAATAGCCCAAGATGTAAACCTTGTCTGGATTAACCCCCTCAAGCGCCACAAAATCCTCGACCAGCCTGGCGAACATGCGGTCGATGTGCCCCTCGTGCCAAAGGTTCCAGGTGTTTGTGGGGGCGCGTGGCACCAAATAAATGCCTTCTGCCAACTGATATAGCTTTTTCTGGTTTTCGTATTGCCCATCATTCACTTTGGCAGGCGCACCTCCACCACCATGCATGGAAATCCACAAGCTTCGGCCGGTTGCCGGTTTTTCACCAAAGGTTTTTGTGAAAAAGGGCATGGTCAGCGTGCCGTCTGCCAATTCCTTTTTTTCAAGCTCTGCCGCACGCTCTTTTTTTAGCTTTTCAACATGGGCCGCCCACAGCATCGCCCGGGCCTTAGCCGAATCTTCCTTGGTGAGAGGCGTGGCAGCAAACGGCTCATTAGCCAGTTTTTCCAAGCTCGCTTCATCAGACTTCAGCGCATTGGCAAGACCTTGCAGGGCTTCATTCGATTTGCCTGCCTCGATCGGTTTTTCGGCCCGAACCGTGATTACCAGCACCGCGACCGAAACCACTGCCAGAAAAAATCCACGCATAAAACCTCCCCCAAAATACTTTTAGGCCAACCATCTGGGTCATTTGCCCAGCTTTATTTCCACCAATTGTTCTTTGTCAGTTTCGGAGGTCCTCACTTTTTGTTTCACGCCCGCCACCTCGATTTCGATTTCAACTGCCCGAGGCAAATCGAATGTCAGAAAATCGTTGGTGTCGTTGGTCTCACCCCTGCTGGCGCCTTCCCTTTTGAATTTAGGCCCGGATACCACCGTTTTATGTGTCACCCTTTTGCCGTCGCTATCCACCACCCGAACCATCAAGCGCACGGTGGGATTTGGCCCGGCTATTTTTTTCGCATAACGGTCAGTCACATTCTCGCCGGGAACTTGGTGGTCACGCATGGCCCAAACCATGGGGAACCACACCTTGGAACGCCTGAAGCTGGCTGCATAGATTGCATGCTCAAATACATCTTTCTTGGCTTGGGAGGCATCGCCCACAAACCAGCCGCGATCAAGGCCTTGGGGATCTTGTTCGCAGGCTCCGGTGAAATGCCATTCCTTGTCCCAAACCTCCACCCAGGTATGGTTTCCCCGTTTGTTGGACCAAAGGGGCGTACCCACCAACCGGGCTGGAACACATACTGCCCGACAGGCATCTGCCAAGACTATGGATAGCCCAGTGCAGGAGGCCAAGCCGGTTTCCAGGGTTTCCTTGGCACTTTGGTTGGGCGCGCGCCGCTTGGTCGAATATTTCACTTTGAGCCTGCCAAACAGTTCCGCGTTCAATTTGCGCGCCGCTTCTTCGGGCGTTTTGCAGCCATTCACCATGGGCATACACATGTCAAAAAACTCTTTGCGCCAAGGGTCGCGCGTTTCATCCACATGGGAGTATGGCAGCACATCGTTGAGAAAAATCGCCTCGGGAATGGATTTGCCCCATGGTGTTTCGCGTCTTGCTTTGTATGCCAGTCGGGTGTTTTCAAGAAGGTAGCCAGACTTAATGCTTTTAAGATCAGCATCCGGCATATTAGCGATGAGGAATTCCATGCCGGGCCGCTCTTCCGTGGTGGATTCGCGCAAGGCTTTTTCCAGTTCGGGCCGATTTCCCCCGGCATTGCCAAGGGGCTTGGCCAGTTCCGGATTTTCAGCAGGGCACAACAAGGTTAGCCAAGGCAACAGCAATAAAGCGAGCATCGATATCACTCCACATCCACAGGAGTTTTTTGGACACCAGACTGATTCCAGCCGTTTGCCGCCAAAAAGTCCCCTGCCCATAAATAATGATCCAGTAGCCCCTCGGTGGGTAGCCCCAAAATGCGACAGGCGGCATATAGGGCTTCCACTGTTGCCAGTCCGTCTTCTGGGTCGGTGCCGTAGCGTGAAGTCCGGGGATAGGCAGTTTTTATTCCCTGCAGGCTGCGGCACTCCAACCCGGGAAAATGAACACGCATAGCCAAAGCCCGGCGCCAAGACGCATCCAACAACAAAAGGGGCATGCCACTGTCTGCCGCACTGAGGGGGGGGCCTTCGGTCCACAAAAGGGTTGCCTGCCCTACCTCTGGCTTGTTTTTGAACGGGTAACCAGCCACATGCACCAACGGATGCCGCCGTAAGGGCCAAATGGTGCAGCGCTCTTTGCGTTCTTTAACCGAACGGATGATGGTGACCGGTGAAATCATGGGCCTACCCGGGGTCTTTCAGGTTCTGCTTTCTTTTTACAGCAATACAACGGATTTGTGGTCATCTATTGGGGCGATTGATGCCAACCAGCCCGGTTTGTCGATGATAAGTTGCGAGTAGGCATCCGAAAGGCCTACTTTATTATGAGAACAGGAGTCTGACAGATGAAAATCCATTTGCGTTATTGCAGTAATTGAAACTACGAGCCCCAAGCCGTCGGTCTGACGGCAAAATTGCTCAGCGCCCTAAAAAAGAAAATTTCGTCGTTAGAACTACAGCCTTCCGATGGCGGCTGCTTTGAGCTGACGGTGAATGGCAAGCTGGTTTACAGCAAGCTGAAAGAAGGCAAGTTCCCTGATGAGGCATGGGCCCTAAAAGCCGTGTCCGAGCTGGCCTGAACCCTGGCCTCCGGCTCTACCCTCTATTTTGTCATTCAACTTTGCCCCTGAGGCGTTGTTACAATGCCCTTTGGTATTAAACAATGCTGCAGGGGGCCTTTTTATGGCCTGGTTTGGCAGGAAAAAACGGTTGATCGACTACGCCTCCTGTGCGGGTTGAGCGGGTAAGTTACCCCCAGGGAGCATCTCGCAGGTCTTGCGATTCGTGCCTCCCGTCAATGATCCCAACCTGCTGGTTGGCACCCGCACCCACGATGATGCGGGAGTCTACCGGCTCAGGGATGATCTTGTCCTGGTTCAAACTGTCGATTTTTTCCCTCCCGTAATTGACGATGCCTTCATTTATGGCCAAATTGCGGCTGCAAATGCGTTGAGTGATGTCTATGCCATGAATGGCGAGCCAAAAACCGCCATGAATCTGGTCGGCTATCCCGATGACACCGACCCAGGCCTCACTTGGCTTGGGGATATTTTGGGCGGTGGGGCCGAGCGCTGCGCCTTGGCGGGTGCGGCCATTGTGGGCGGCCACACTGTTCGCGATCGGGAAATCAAGTTTGGCCTCTCGGTCACGGGAATTGCGCACCCCGATGAAATATTGACGAACGCCACCGCCCGTGAAGGCGACCGCCTGATCCTCACCAAGCCATTGGGCACCGGTTTTGTCACCACCGCGCACCGGACCAGGCGCTGCCCGGATGGATTGTTGGCCGAGGCCTGCGCCAGCATGGTTGAATTGAATAAAAGCGGTCGCGACGCCTTGCGGGCCTCTGGTGGGGCACACGCTTTGACCGATATCACCGGCTTTGGCCTATGCGGGCACCTTTTGGAAATGGCTGAAGGTAGTGGCAAACAGGCGGTTATCCATTTGGACAGCCTGCCTCTCCTTCGAGGCGTGGAGCCGTTCATCCAAAAGCGATATTTCACCCGTGCCAGCAAAACCAACCGGGAGTATGTCACCCCCCACCTTCAGCTGGTATCCAACCCCGACCCTAAACGACTGGAGGTATTTTTTGATGCTCAAACCTCCGGGGGCCTGCTCATTAGTGTCGCAGCCGACAGGGCAAGCGAGCTTATTGCGCAACTTAAGTCCAGAAAAGCACTTGCGGCTGTTGAAATTGGCGAGATCCGCGAATGGAAGGCTGGACAACCGCACCTGATAGTAAAACCCTAGATATCCCAGGCCCCCTATTTTAATCCTTGTTTGAATGGCTTGATAATCACCCCCTACTGGCGATAGTATTCGGGGTTATCGAGTTCGGGCGCCGCCCGAACCCAAGATTGCCTCAGGCGTCGGGGACTGGCGCACAAGGAATGGCCGAAAAAAACCACTGGCTGTTCAAACAGGAGCCGGAAAGCTTCGGGTGGAAGCACTTGGTAGCTGATGGCTCAACCTGGTGGGACGGCGTGGAAAACGCACTTGCCTGCAAGCATCTGCAGGCGATTAGGCCACATGATTTAATTTTCCTCTACCACACAGGCAAAGAAAAAGCTGTTGTGGGTGAAATGCGCGCTTTATCCGGCCCGGCTGTTCCCCCCAAAGCCTTAGCTGGGTCCAAGCCCACCGTGGAAGTCGCCCCAATCCGCTTGTTACCTCGCCCTGTTTCACTTGCGGAAATCAAAGCCGACCCGCTTTTGGCAGGTTGGGATCTAGTCCGATTGCCAAGGCTTTCGGTCTTGCCGGTCAGCCCTGAACAATGGAATCGCATTTGGGAGCTGGCCAACTCCAATGGCTGAAAACAAACCATCCCGCGTCGGCAAAACAAAAAACCTGACGAAGGGATTCAAGCCCGCATCTGGGCAGAAAAGCACCATGGCACGACGATCTGACCGGTTTTTGACCCAGTTGAGCGAATACAAACGCGTCAGCTTGGTTACCCATGTGAATCCCGACCCAGATAGTCTGGGCAGCATGATGGGCTTGGCGCACCTGATTGAAGCCAAGCTTGGAATTCCCACCCGTCTGACCCGTGACGGCCTCATTTCGCGGGCGGAAAACCGAGCCATGGTCGAATTGCTCGATATCGAGCTCGAGCCGATCGAGGGGATCACCTGGGAGGCAGGCGAGGCGGTGGTGATGGTCGACAGCCAACCCAACACGGGCCGCCACCATTTGGGTGATGATGTCCCGCTTGTGGCCGTGATCGACCACCATGACACTCCGGGAAATCTTGAAGAAATCGAATTTGTCGATGTGCGCCGGTCGCTTGGTGCCACTTGCTCGCTGGTGAGCAGTTACCTAAGGGAGCAGGAGGTCGAACCCACTTCGCGTCTGGCCACAGCCCTCCTCTATGGCATTGAAACCGAGCTATGCGGTTACCCGCGCGAAGCCAGCCCGCTGGATGACAAGGCCCTGATTCATCTTTACCCTCTGGCCAACAAAGACCTGATTGCCCGCATTCGCAATGCCAGGCTGCCCCAGACCTACTTCAACGGGCTGCTTCAGGGGCTACAAAACTCGTTCATTTATGACCGGCTCATCATCAGTTGGGTGGATGACCTGCCCCAGCCTGAAATGGCTGCCGAGGTAGTGGACTTCCTCATTCGCTTTGAGGAGGTCGACTGGGCCTTGTGTGCTGGCGTGCACAAGAACAACCTGATCCTGTCCCTAAGGGCTGCCGTTGCAGACGCCGAGGCAGGCGACTTGCTTTCCAAGGTGGTGGGCAAGCTGGGCAGGGCGGGCGGGCACGATCGGCGCGCAGGCGGCCTGATTCCGCTAACAAGTGTCTCGGAAAACGCCATTGAGAACATTCAGTCAGAATTGCGCAAACGCTTATTGAAAGTGATGCATATTGAAGAGTGTCGTGGCCAACGCTTGGTGAGCAAGCGGGATATACTTCAAAATCTGCACACCTGATTATTTCAGGGCCAAAGAAACCAAGGGGGGATAGTGAACCATGCGCATCGCACTGCGCGAAATCTCCCCGCCTAGCCCATGCGGTTATTTGCCTGACCGTGATTGGCGTATGGAGCACATCCGCGTCGAGAGTATCTCGGGGTCGGAATATCAAAGCCTGATGGAAAAAGGCTGGCGCCATTTTGGCCACTGGATCTTTCGGCCGGTTTGTGTCGATTGCCAAGCTTGCAAATCCATCCGCATACCTGCCGCCACCTTCAAGCCCAACCGCAGCCAGAGGCGTATTAGCAAAGCCAACTCAGGCCTTCTAGAGCCGGTCTTCAAAATGCCCGAGCTAGACGAAGATGCCGTCGACCTGTTTGACCGCTGGCACCACCACCAAACCGAAAAGAAGGGCTGGCCCAAGCATGAGTCGGGCAACTTCAGCAGCTTCCACGACAGCTTTGTCGATCAACCGTTTTGTGTGGAAGCCTGGCACTACTATTTGAATAGAAAGCTAGTCGGCTTGGGGTTTGTCGATTACTTGCCCCATTCGCTTTCGGCCGTTTATTTCTGCTACGACCCGGAAATCCTGCCCCACTCGCCAGGAATCTGGAATGTGCTACGCATGGTGGAAGAGGCCAAGAAACGGAGCGTGCCTTATGTTTATCTGGGCTACTGGGTGGAAGGGTGCGCGGTGATGGAATACAAGCGTCGCTTCGGGTCGGCTGAAATTCTCAACCCCGAAGGGCAATGGGTTCCCCTCGAAGGCTAATTTCTAATTTTTCACCCAGTTTATCCTGCCATGCCGCGCTAGGTTTAAAAATCTTCGGGCGAAGCATTGAATATATTTTTCACACCTTTTGGGCTTGGAAAGACGAATTTCTTCAGCCCCCCCTTGGTCGCCCCATAAGGGTTGTAGAGGGGATCACCCACAAACACGGTCATCCAACTGACTAGCAGGGCGGTCTTTGCATAAACCTCAACCACCGTCTCCTCACCTGTCACTAGAAATCCAAAAAACTCCTCGGGCTTGGGAAAGCCCACGGTGTAAGGTTCTGCCACCGGGCCCAAGGTCACCGCAGCACCATCCTTCAAGAACCCCACGCACCACACCTTGCTTTTCAGGTCGCGCAACGTGGCGGCTTCATAACTGGCAAGGTGCCAGGCAATAGCCCCCTTGTTCAGTTTGCAGGCTGGAATGTAGTTGGCCAGCGAATACCAACCGCTATACAGGGCCGTGTCAGGGCAACTATCGGGTTTAAAAAGTTCGGGCTTGTCATCCAGCACCGTGTCGAGACCCGCCAGGCGCACCACCTCGGCGGCATCGCGGTAGGATTGGTCGTACCCTTCATAGCCGGTTCCGGTTTCACCCGGTTTGTCTGCCTTGAAGGCAATGCCGCGCGCATCGAAATAGGCTTTGCCCTTCAGGCCACCCGACTCCTCCACCGCAACCGCGTCATCCACTAACCGTTTGGCCACCTCTTTGCCCGGGCCATCCAACCGGGCGGTCATCATATGCTTGTGGTTCTTGTCACGCTTCGCTTCGGGAAATCGCCAGTTCATCTGATTGGGCAGGAAGCGGGTAAGTGGGTAGCCATCAATCCACAAAAGCATCAGTTCCGAATCAACACAGGCGTGGGACTCGGGGTGGGTGTTTTTGGCCTCTTCTTTTTGCAGCCCGGACAACTTCTCCTGGGCCACCTTGATCTGACCGGCCACGCCAGACTCTGCCTTTTTCTTTTCCAGCTCGGACATTTCCTTGCGCAAAGTTTCCATTTGTGGGCGTAACTTGTTGAGCTGGGCTTTCTCTTCTGCCGAGGGTTCTTGCCCCCCCACACGCAGGGGAACACCATACACAGTCAACAGCACCCGGATCTGGTCTTTGCGATCCTTCAAAGCCTGCCTCAGCGGCTTGACCATTTTCTCGTTGTAATCCTTGCGGCTCATATCCTCGCCTGTGGGGAGATCGAGCAGGATCAAGTTTTCTTTGGGGACCTTGCGCTTGGCCAAGTAATGTTGGGCCACCTCAACCGAATCAGCCACGGCTTGGTTGGCAATCACCACCACATGTTTTGGCTCAAGCTTGCCAGGTTGGGCCTGAGCCCCACAAACCAAGCTCAGCAGTAGCAAACCACAAAATGCCATGCGCATGATCACTCCTCCCCCAACATTCGTATCAGTCGCCTAAATATTATCAGTAATTTTGGCCGAAACCGAAAGGTTTTGTCACTGTCCAAGTGAACGCGGTGCGCGGTTGCGGTAATCTAGGTTTCAGATGGCTCACTTATGAGGAACCTACCCATGCTCATGCGCTCGCTGGCTTTTATGCTTGTTGCAACCTCCACGGTCAGCGCCCAGCCGGCTAAATTATTCAATGGAAAATCATTGGCTGGCTGGGAAGGTGACACCGAAAAAACCTGGCGTGTCGAGGAAGGCGCTATTGTCGGGGGTTCGCTCGACAAGACTGTCCCCCGCAACGAGTTCCTTTGCTCCAGCGAAGTGTTGCGCAACTTCGAGCTTCGCCTCAAATACAAGCTGGTGGGCACGGAAGGATTTGTGAACGGTGGAGTGCAAATTCGTTCAAAACGCGTCCCCAACCACCACGAGATGGTCGGCTACCAAGCCGATTTGGGTGCTGGCTATGATGGCGCACTCTACGATGAAAGCCGCCGCAACAAAATGCTGTCACAGCCCAAAAAAGAGTTGCTCGACATGCTTTTGAAAAAAGAAGAATGGAATGATTACCGCATCCGGTGCGAGGGACCTCGCATTCAACTGTGGCTCAATGGCACCCAAACTGTAGACTACACCGAAAAAGACCCGGCCATTCCACTTGAAGGAATTATTGGCCTGCAAATTCACGGCAATTGCAAAGCAGTGGTTCGCTACAAGGACATTGAGCTCGAAAAAATCGGGCCTGCTGAAAATAAAAAATGATCGGTTCGGGCGCCCCGGTTTTACCCGCTCAAAATATGAATCGGAATTTCAATTGACTACCAACTACGACCCCATCGCTGAGCAATACAAAAGGTCCAAACAGCAGCCTTGGCGAACCCATATCGAGGCGTTCAGCCTCATGCAATTGATTGGGGATCCTACGGGTAAATCCGTGCTGGATGTAGCCTGCGGCGAGGGCTTTTATTCGCGGATGTTGAAGCAGTGTGGCGCTACCTCAGTGACCGGAGTGGATTTGTCAGTCGGCATGATCGAATTAGCAATTCAACAAGAAGAAATAAACCAACAAGGGATCCAGTTCCTTGTAGCTGATGCCCGAGAGTACAACCCTAGCGAAAAGTACGACCTCGTTATTGCTGCATACCTACTCAACTATGCCCACAATCAGCAAGAACTTCAGGAGATGTGCGATGGGATTGCCCGCTGCCTGAACCCTGGAGGGCGATTTATCACTGTGAATTGCAGCCCATTTTTACATTTTCCCACCGCTCCTTCTTACCGAAAATATGGGTTTGAAACGATTTTGACAGCCCCTTGGGGGGAAGGCACCCCTATCACATGGCGTTTCCATTTGAGCGACGGCGTCTTCGAGCTCGAAAATTATCACCTGAACCAGGCGATGCACGAAGAGGCTTTCCACCGGGCTGGTTTCAAAAAAACAGCATGGCACAAACCGCAGTTATCGCCAGACGGGTTAAAGCTTCAGGGGCACTCATTTTGGTCTGATTTTTTCGAGCATTCGCCGGTGGCGTTCATAGAGTGCACAAAATAGGAAGTGAAAATTCGATTTTAACCTAAAAAATACCAGGCTAGCGTGTCCCAAAAAACGCCCCGATCAGGCAATATTTCCTGCAACTATTTCCCAGTAAAAAACAAGGTGAGGACTGGGTGCAAAACCCATCCCCACCTTGGCAAATATCAAATCCGATTTATTTCTTTTTGCCTTTTGCCAATTTTGCTTTCTCCATGGCTTTCTTTTCCTTGCGAATCTTTTTTTCTTTTTTCTTTTTGTCTGGTTTGGCCTTCGACTTGTTCTTCACCTGTTGCAAATTTTTATCCCTATTCTCGGGATTTTTGACGGCCGCAGTTTTTGCCTTATTCTTTTTGGTAGCCGCTTTTTTGGTTGGTGAAGGAAGTGAGGGGCTGGCGGGCGTAGCGGCAGGCGGAGCCACGACTACCGGCTTGGCATCTGGAACAGGCACAGCCGCTTGCGCCATTTCGGCCTGCTGCACTTTGGGGGCAGTAGCTGGATTCAGAACCCAGCGTGTCTTGGCTTGCTGGCCAGAATCACGCTCGGCACCCATCTCTGCCAAAAATGCCATGAAACCAGCAATACCGGCGGCGGCCTGTACCACGGGCACCTTGACTGAAACTTCAAACAGTTGTGCGCCATCTTCGCGCTGCCACAACTCGCCAGTCATGGGCCAGGGGCAACCCGGGTGGCTGAATTTCCATCGCCAAGCGCGCACAGGGGTGGTAGCCCTAATCTGTGTGAAATCCACCTTGCGAGCCTTGAGCCCCAGCAGCATGTCTAGCTGATCCACACTAAACAGGGTGTGAATGGGGTCGTTGCCAGCCAACACTTCCTTGATCACCCTTTTGCCGACCGGAAAGGTCAGCGAAGCTGATTTGGTGATACCCTTATCACTTGCATCCGCCTCGACCTTGAACCCCGGGTGGTCACGCCACATTTGGGGCACCTTGTCGGGATTGACCGGTCGGATTTTCAGTGTGCTGTCGTGCTGGCCGCCGATTATGCGCCGGCTGCGTAAAATGATTCCATCATTGAACAAGTCTGTGCCGGGGGTATCGAAAAAAATGACATAGCGCTCGCGCTGGTCCACCCTCAAACCAAAATGCTGCATCGCGCTGGCAATTTGCTTGGGGGGAATGGTTGCCTTAATCTCAACGCCATCCGTCCCAGCGAGGGTTTTTGCCACTTGGCCGCGGGTGCTCTCGCCCCGCTCTTCACCAAAACGAGCCATGTGTCATTCCTAAATGAAAGTTCAAGTTTTCAACTACTTAATCAATCATCATTACAGATTTATCTATTTAGGCAAAATGTGAAATCTGGGAGTTATGGAAACGATCGGCACTTCTTGGAAATAATTTACTGGCGGCAATTGGATGCTGAGGAAATAATCCCAGCTGCAATGCTCCTTAGCTTTTGGTCCTCATGAAGTTTGGTGACCTGCTCCTAATTGGAAATTATCTTGCCCCACCCAACCTAGCAGCGACAATACTGACAGCTAACGGGTCAAATTTGTTGTCCTAACTTCCGAGAATTTTCCATGCACTTCAGCCAAGGCAACCAGGTTTGTCTGCGGTGGTTACTATCATTGGCACCTGTAACGGGCTTCGCATTAGCCAATTTTGCCACGGCCCAAGAACTAACCAAGGCTGCCACACAAAAGCCAGTTGCGCCAAGCGATGCAGAATTGGTTGCCTCACTCGCCGCCACGCTTGGAGAGAAGGGCCAAGGCCGGCAATTTTTCACTTCATTCAGCACCCTAAACGCCAAACTGGAAAGTGCGGACAAGGCCGCTAACGAAAAAACTGCCGCAGCAATTTTGGCAAAGGTCAATGACCTACTGCCTCAGGGCCCTGCTCGCGAGGCGATTGGTTTGGCCTCCAAAAACCCGGGCAAAGTAATTGCCGCCCGGCGCCTGCTGCAGTTGGCCCTAGCCAGCAGCACCGTGAAAATGCTGGGTAAGGGCAAGGTTGCCTTTGGCCAACTAAAGGTGGAGGGGGGCAAGGTGGAACCCGAGATGGTACTGGCCCAGATGGTGATCCAGCCCGATGGCTGGTTCGCCACAGAAATTGGAGATCCGGAAAAGACACTTGGTTTCCGCGCCGCCAATCACAAAGAATTAAATTTGGAATTGCCAAAAGGCGATGCCTTTCTTGATTTGGGAACCGTTGTGCTAAAGCCACTAAGTCAGGGTGAATCCGCGATCTTGAAAGGTAAAATTATTTTT
>CAIWHS010000365.1 GCA_903912515.1 uncultured Planctomycetaceae bacterium | reverse complement strand
TGCCAACGACAGGTTCGAGACCGCCATCGCGCCCGTGGCCAATCCCATCTATTTCGAGTCCGCTCTCGTCCAAAGCGAGGTGCGTCCCCTCTTCGCTTATCATCGGCTCGACGCTGGTTTGTTGGGCGTGGGTGCCAATGCCCAAGTTTATGCGGTGCAATTGCGCTATGCGATCAACGATCGTTTGGCGTTCATCGCCACCCGCGACGGTTATACCCGGATCCATTTGGACAACGGGACCACCTTAGATGGATGGAATGACCTCGCCGCGGGACTCAAGTATGCGGTAATCCAAGATGCTGCTAACCAGTTCGCGTTGACCCCGGGTTTCACGGTCACCGTGCCCACGGGCAATTCCGAAGTGTTTCAAGGAGAGGGCAAAAAATGACAGTGGTTCCATGGAAGAATTTTTAAACAAAAAGCGGGATTGAGGATGACACACAGTTTCATCGCCCAATCCCGCCTGAATAACAGTTACTCAACTGTAAAAAACTAAGCAATTAATCGATCATGGTAGCACCTGACCACGGATTTCTCCACCGCCACATGCAGCCGTGTGAATGTTAAAACGGAAACGACCGCTGCCGATACCGTCCGCATTGGCCTGACCCACAGTGGCCTTGCCGAATAAGACTCCGCTAGTCCCTAACGAACCGGAAGGAGTGAGAGAAAACAGAACGCCAGCGTCCACTTCTGCAGCAACCAATCCATAAAAGTGGTAGCCCGACGGTGTCGACGAAAGATTCTGGTAACTAACAATATAGCTTCCTGATAATCCGTCTAAGGCCAGCAATCTGGTGCCTGTACCCAAGGTCTTCACCGGGGTCGGGCGTTGATTGGCTGCGCTTAACTTTGCCATAAAAGCTTTACAGTTTTGGTGGTGCCATCACTCACCCTTCACTCGAAAGAATCGATTGACTCCAGCCAAGGGGATCTTTGCGCTGCGCTCTGCAGTTGTTTTAAAGTCTACCCACCCATCGGTCAAACTCAATTTACCTTGAATAATGAATGGGGCGGTCCCACCTGACCAGTTGAGCACTAGATCATCGGCTATTAAACTTGGCGCAGTGAAGGCGATTGGGGAAACAAGCCCGGAAGTGATTCGAATATTATCAAACCCCAAAAGTTCATTCCACCAACTGGAACCGGCGTCAATTTGAATGACAAGTTCAGTTGCGTTGGCGGGAATGTTGTAGATGAAATCGGCAAAGTTTTTAGTTAAACGACGCTGACTGCCATCCATACGATCTGCCAGCCAAGGTTGTCTTCCGTTTTCGACACCATGAAAACTGGCCAAGGTGACTGGCGCACTTGCGGCACCATTGGGACGAACGATGATATTAAGAAAATCGTTGTCATCATTTTCAAAATCAATCTGGGCTCCAGCTAAGGCGATGGTCAGACGCACATCTTTTTTGCCTGCTACATTAATGGGTCGAAGAGTGACTGAACGCGGGGGGGCCCCGTTATCATAAGGAAACTTATTCATTCCTGCTCCGCCAAAAAATCCAGTTCCCTCGAAACCAATCAATGCGCCTCCTCCATAAAATGCCCCCGGCGGATTATCGGTAGGACCGTTGAGTAGAACAATGAGCGGCTCTTTGGTTTCTGTATCCGCACCTGTGGCAATATAGCCTGTCGCCTTGGCCTGACCAGAGAGTTGCACCGCAGAAGACCCACCTGCGGCACCCAAAAGTTCCCAGTAACCTGAGTCCAAAGCATCGTCAGGAATTTCCGCAGCCGGCGGGATTCCGACAGACAATTCAAAGTCACCCGGGCCACTCGAATTATACGAGCGCACCTCAAAGTTATAGGTGCCTGCTGTGGCAAAACTCAGGTTAGCATAAACAATTGTATGTCCGTGAGCTCCGGGATCATCAATGACTGTATCCGCAAAGGTGAATCCATTTTTGTCCTTATCAATTTGAAACCTCGCGCCGTCATCGGAACCGAGAGCGAAACGGTAGGTTCCTGGTTTGCTGACCGACAGTTTACCTTCGATACGAAGCCCCCAATTTCCAGTGTAACCACCCGGAACCTGATGGTTTTCCTCCCAGTTTCCAACAGAAACATCTTGGATATCCAAAGAGGTAAGCAACTCGGTGGTCATGCTATGCGCCTTTGTGCCCGCGATCATGTCATCCACATCACTAAGACGCACGACAGTCGGCGGAACGGTGCGATTGACCGTCGCTAATAGAGTCGAGCCTTCGGGAATGAAACGTCCGGCTAGGGCAAAGTTATGTGAGCCGGTAAATCCGGTGAATGAACCAGTTTTACCCCCAGCAGCAGGATGACCAGGAGCCCCAATGTTTACTTGGCCAGGCGCGAAGGTGGCATCGCTTCCAATACTACCGACAATCAAATCGTCATAGTCAGCTGACGTGTTCATGGCGATAACGGGTTTCTAAATTAAAGCATAGCGACTTCCGTCACCGCCCGCATGAATGAATAAGTCGGCATCACCTTCAATTTGCGTGTCCGTTTTCGACGGGTCATCCTCGATCACTGTGTAACCCTTTGAACGAAGACGATCTGCTAAACCGCCAATGGCAGCCTCATTATTAGAGACCATGACGATGGCGTTAGGTTTGTTATTTAATAACCAAGCCACGCTCGAATCCCAAAGTTTCAGAAGATCCTCGTTCACAGTGGCGATATCGCTGTTAGATCGCCAACAGAACATCATCCGTCGTGCCGGAATGTTAGGAATTCCGACGAACGAAACATCAAAATTATGTCCGAAATAAATTGGGCCGCGTTGTCCTGAAGCACTAGCAAGGGGTTGATCTCCAAAAATCCGACTGAGTTCCCAGACGTCCCCACCCGCCACGGTATAACGGGCAGGAGTTGCTTTAGATCCATCGGTGTTAAATCCTTCCTGATAAATTAGTTCTTGAGCAGAACCCGAAAGTGGCAGTGCTAAGATGGCAGTCACGAAGGCCCTCTTTAAGCTCGATTTTTTAAATCGAAAGGGACGGGAAGAGTCGATGATGTTCATTTGGACTTATCTTGAGATTTTTTAAGATGAAGAGCCGGACTTTTTTCCGTGGGAACAACAGTGATTTTTATCATTCATTATTTTATTGTCGATGATATTTTTAGGCTCTTCGCTAGTCTAATTTCGCCACAACGTTTATTACTAGAGAAGGCCTTGGACTGCAGTGCTGATAGGTTCAGTGGGCCAAAAATCTTGTTACCTGAGCCACCATGGATAAATCGATAAGTTCTGGGATGCGACTGGAGCCGTTGCACGGCCAAACCTAACAACACCCGTTGACGCATCCTGGTTCGCTATTGCCACAGGATATCCCGATCCGAGGGAACTTGTGGGAGGAAAACAAGGCGGCCTAGCAGGTGGACACGGTGGCGTTGTGTGGCGGCAGC
>CAIWHS010000364.1 GCA_903912515.1 uncultured Planctomycetaceae bacterium | reverse complement strand
GCCGGAACGGTTGCCCAAACCTTCCTGGGGCTCACGGTGAACTGCGCCCGCTGCCACGACCACAAGTTCGACCCGATCACCACCCGGGAGTATTACGGTTTTGTGGCGGCACTGGACGGGGTGAGGCCTGCCGAGGCTCAAGTGCCAAGCCCGCCTGCGCCGGCCGGCCAACTGGAGAAGCTGACCCGCGCCAAGGAAACCCTCCTGCAGAAGCTCACCGATCTGGTGACTGCCCGCCGGGGAGTCGTCGTGGCTTCCGGCACGAACCGGTTGCGACTGAAACAACCGGTAGCCGCCAACCAGGCTGGGAAACCGTACCGGGTGTCTTTTTCCATGGCACCCTCATCCTGGGCCACAGCAGAACAGGCGACAGGCCCGGAGGATGGCATCACGGTGAGGCTCACCCGGTCGGACGGCACATCGGTTGCCAGCCGGTCCGCCAAGCCGGGCCCGTGGGCACCGGGCAAAAACGCGGCCCGTTACCAAACCGAGACATTTGAATACGCGGGGGACGGGCAGGGTGATTTGGTCGTTGAGCTGCTTCCGTTTCCGGCGCAATCCAACCGGTTTGGCGGGGCCGTGGATGACCTGTCGATCACGGACGCGACGACCGGTCAGACGCTTCTTACGGAATCTTTCGACACCCTGCGGCAGCATCACCCGGCGGGCACCCAGGCGGAAACAGGCAGGAAAGTGTTTTTTGGGGCAACTTCGGAGCGATGGGCTCATGCGGGGACCAATTCCATTCATGCCGAGGAGCGCGCCCCGGGCAACCTGGCTGTGCAGTTGTACGGTGGCGGGCAGGGGGACTTGGCCATCCTTGCTGAAACCGGGGCGGAACGCGCCCTGCAAACGGAGATGGAATCGCTGGAAGCTATGATCCGGTCGCTGCCGACACAAGGGACTGTGCCCGTTTACACTGTCGCCGCGGTGAATCCTGGCCCGACCCGGGTTCTGTCCAGGGGCGATGTGCTCAGGCCTGGGGAGGAAGTGGCCCCTGGCGGACTGTCCGCCATCCGTGGCCTGCCTGCCACGTTCCACCTGGACAAAGCGGCGGCAGATGGGCCCAGGCGAAAAAACCTTGCAGCCTGGACCAGCCATCCCGACAACAGCCTCTTCCTGCGCGTGGCGGTCAACCGGATCTGGCACCACCACTTCGGCAGCGGGTTGGTGAACACGCCGAATGATTTCGGCTTCGGTGGTGGACGCCCCAGCCACCCGGAGCTTCTGGACTGGTTGGCGCATTGGTTCCGTGAGAACGGCTATTCGATGAAGAAGCTGCACAGGCTGATCGTTTCTTCGGAGACTTACCAGCAGGCATCCTTGCCCAATCCCACCGCCGACAGGAAGGACAAGGACAATCGCCTGCTGTGGCGGCAGAATCCGCGCCGGGTGGAGGGTGAGGTGCTGCGCGATTCTATCCTGGCCATCACGGGTGTCCTCAACCGGGAAATATATGGGCCGCCTTTTCGGGATGTCCATATCGTCCGTGTTCCCCCCACCCACTATTACGTTCCCTTTGAACCGGTTGGCGATTCGGCCAACCGCCGAACCCTCTACCGCTGGCAGGCACGCGGCCAACGGAGTGCCCTCCTCGACACCTTCGACTGCCCGGACCCCTCGGTGAAAACCCCCAGCCGCAATGTTTCCACCACGCCTTCGCAGGCCTTGAGTCAGTGGAACAATCCGTTTGTGCTGCGGATGGCGCGGTTGCTCGCGGCAAGGGTGGAACGCGAGGTCCCGGCCAACCTCGAAGGCGGGGAGTTGGACGGTTCCACGGCGCTGCGGGTTGAGCGCGCCTGGAGGCTGGTACTTGGCAGGGCGCCGGCCAAGGACGAGCTGGAGCCATCGATGCAACTGGTCAGGGAGCAGGGCATGGCCACACTCTGCCGGGTGCTTTTCAATAGCAACGAATTCATTGTCATCGACTGAGGTGGCTGAAACCTGTGGCAGCATGGGGAGCGGACTGATGCGAGGTTATCGATCCTGGCCCCACCGGCGCCATTTCCTGGATTTCAGCCTGAGCGGCTTGGGCGCAGCGGCTTTGCACGGACTTTTGAACGGCGCCAACCAGAGGAGCCGAGCAGACGGGGCCAAACCGTCACCCCATCCCGTCGCGCGGGCGAAGAGGGCTATCCACATCTGCCTGGTGGGCGGGCTGAGCCAGGTGGACAGTTTCGACCACAAACCGGAACTCGATCGGCTCCACGGCAAGCCCTTGCCCGGAAAGGACAAGCCAGAGGTATTTTTCAACAGCGTGGGATTGCTTCGGAAAAGCGAGTGGACCTTCCGGCGACGCGGCCAAAGCGGTTTGTGGGTTTCTGACCTTTTCCCCCATCTGGCAACCGTGGCGGACGAGCTGACGGTCATCCGCTCGATGGTCGCCGACACGCCCAACCACATGCCCGCGATGTTCCAGGAAAATACCGGCTTCCAGTCGAACGGGTTTCCCTCACTGGGCAGTTGGCTGTCCTACGGGCTTGGCAACGAGACCGACACCCTGCCAACCTTTGTGGTGCTGCCCGACAGCCGCAGCCTGCCGAACGGGGATTCCTCCAACTGGTCGAGCGGATTCCTGCCGGCGCGCCATCAAGGCACTTTGCTGGGCGGCGGCCCACAACCCATACGCGACCTCTTCGCCACGGAAGCGACCGACCCGGAGCGCGAGAGAACCGCCCTGCGTCTGCTGGAAACCATCAACCGTCGCCACCTTCGGGAACACGATGACAACGGGTTGCTGCTTGCGCGCATGCGTTCCTACGAGCTTGCTGCCCGGATGCAATCCTCCATTCCTGAGGTGACGCGTTTCACCGGGGAAACCGAAGAGACCAAAAACCTGTACGGCCTGGACCGGCCTGAAACGATGGATTGCGGTCGGAGGTGCCTGCTCACACGCAGGCTGCTGGAACGCGGTGTCCGCTTCGTGCAAATTTATTCTGGCGGCGCCTTCGGCGGACAACCCCGTCACGGATGGGACGGCCACGAGAACAATCTGGAGAACCACGCGAACGAAGCCCGCCTGATCGACCAACCCGTGGCCGGACTGATCAAGGACCTGAAACGCAGGGGCATGCTGGACGACACTCTCATCCTTTTTACCTCCGAATTTGGCAGGACTCCATTCGCCCAATCCGGGTCCGGCACTCTGGGACTAGGCAGGGACCACAACGCCACGGGTTTTTCGGTGTGGCTGGCGGGTGGCGGCTTGAAGCATGGTCATGCCCATGGGGAGACGGACCCGCTGGGCTGGAAGGCTGAGTCCAATCCGGTGACATGGCCCGATTTCCATGCGACCGTGCTGCACTTGCTTGGAATCGATCACCGCTCATTGACCTTCTACCACAACGGCATCGAGCGGCGACTCACCAATGTCCACGGGGAGGTTGTGCGGGATATCCTGGCCTGAGTCCCGGCCGATTGGTTAGGCATAAAAGCAGGCTATTCCAGGCTGACCGAAACAGGGCAGAGGACCTGATCAGTTACTGGCCTAATAGTCCGTTGAAAAAGACGATTTTAACCTTCGACCCGGCTGACCACCGGGCTTTCGCCCTCTCCAATTGGGAAGTCGATAACCTGACCAGCTTATCCGCGCGCTCAACATGGGCCGCGATTTCGACCTGCGACCTGACAAAGTTGGCGCGCTCAACTTCACCCATGCGCAAAGGGTACAATTGTTTACACTAGAGATTGAGTGCTTTTCCAATAAACGGTTGTAAAAAATTTTGCCTCATCATTCAGCGCCATTTCATGCCGCTATTTGCTCTTTCACCCGCCCCATCACACGCCAGACGCCTCCAACAGCCCGCGCATGGCCACACCCAGCGCGCTGTTGC
>CAIWHS010000363.1 GCA_903912515.1 uncultured Planctomycetaceae bacterium | reverse complement strand
GGAAAGTCATGCAGCTGGCCAATCAGGAGGCCCAGCGATTCAACCACGAATACATTGGCACAGAGCATATTTTGCTCGGGCTGGTGAAAGAGGGTTCGGGTGTAGCCGCCAATGTCCTGAAAAATCTGGATATCGACCTTCGGAAGGTTCGAACCGAAGTTGAAAAGCTTGTGCAAGCCGGACCTGAAATGGTCACGATTGGCAAACTGCCGCAAACCCCCCGCGCAAAAAAGGTTATCGACTACTCAATTGAGGAAGCTCGCAACCTGAACCACAATTATGTGGGCACGGAGCATTTGCTACTGGGCCTTCTGCGCGAGCAAGAAGGTGTTGCCGCTCAAGTTCTAATGAACCTTGGGTTGAAGCTTGAGGATGTGAGGGAAGAAGTTCTCAACCTGCTAGGGCACAATTCCATGCCTACCGAGGAAAGTGGTCGTGAAAGCGGCGGCGGTGGCTCGGCTGACCGGCCGGCTGGCAAAAGCAAATCCAAGACCCCCGCACTTGATAGTTTTGGCCGCGATTTGACTGAATTAGCCCGCCAAGGCAAGCTTGATCCGGTGATTGGCCGGGCCAATGAGATTGAGCGGGTGGTTCAGGTCCTTTCCCGCCGAACCAAGAACAATCCGGTACTCCTTGGCGAAGCAGGCGTGGGTAAAACCGCCATCGTTGAGGGATTGGCGCAGTTGGTTGTGGAAGGCAATGTGCCCGACCTTTTGCGCGATCGCCGTATTGTGGTTCTTGATCTTGCGATGATGGTGGCAGGAACCAAGTACCGAGGCCAGTTTGAGGAACGCATCAAGGCAGTGATGAACGAGGTGCGGCGAGCTCGCAACACCATCCTATTCATCGATGAGCTTCACACCTTGGTGGGAGCCGGCGGTGCCGAAGGTGCGATTGATGCCTCGAATGTTCTGAAACCGGCCTTGGCCCGGGGTGAAATTCAGTGCATTGGTGCCACGACTTTGGACGAATTTCGCAAGTACATTGAAAAGGACAGCGCCCTAGAGCGTCGTTTCCAGCAAATTATGGTCAACCCGCCTTCGAAGGTTGAAGCAGTTGAGATTTTGAAAGGATTGAGGGACCGTTACGAAGCCCACCACCGGGTTCAAATCAAGGACGAAGCGCTTGTTGCTGCTGTTGAGTTATCGGATCGCTACATTTCATCGCGCTGTCTGCCCGACAAAGCAATTGATGTGATTGATGAAGCTGGGGCTAGGGTTCGGCTGAAGGCCATGACCCGTCCACCTGATTTGAAAGAAATTGACAGCCAAATTGAAAAACTGAACCAAGATAAGGAAGCCGCTGTCGCAGAGCAGGATTTCGAAAAGGCTGCGCATCTGCGTGACCAAGCTGACAAGTTGAAAAAGAAGAAAGAAGGAATTCAACGCGAATGGCGCGAAAAAGCTCGCGAAATTGATGGTGTGGTAGACGAAGAAGTGGTTGCCGAAGTTGTCAGCAAGATGACTGGGGTTCCGCTCAAGCGGCTGGAAGACAATGAAACCCAGCGCCTACTTGCCATGGAAAAGGAGCTGCATAAGGTTGTAGTTAGCCAAAACGAGGCCATTGAGTCCATTGCTCGGGCAGTTCGAAAAAGCCGCGCAGGCTTGAAGGATCCCAAGCGACCTATTGGCACTTTCATCTTTGCCGGTCCTACTGGCGTGGGCAAAACCCTGCTTGCAAAGCGGCTTGCTGCTTTCATGTTTGGTGATGAGAACGCTCTGATCCAGATCGACATGTCAGAATATTCTGAGAAGCATAATGTCAGCCGGCTGATTGGTGCGCCGCCTGGCTATGTGGGTTACGAAGAAGGTGGCCAGCTCACCGAAAAGGTGCGACGCAAACCTTACTGCGTGGTTTTGCTCGACGAAATTGAAAAAGCCCATCCAGAAGTTTGGAACATGCTGCTTCAAATCATGGAGGAAGGCCGACTGACCGACAATGTTGGTCGCACGGTCGATTTCAAAAACGCGATCATTATCATGACCACCAATGTGGGTGCCGAGGAAATCACTGGCAAGGTAGGCGGCTACGGCTTCCACAACCGCCGAGACGACCAGGCGACCTACACCAAGATGAAAGACACGCTGAAAATCGCGATGGAAAAGAATTTCCGTCCTGAATTTCTGAACCGTGTTGATGACATCATTGTTTTCCGTGGCTTGACCAAGGAGAATTTACAACAAATCGTTCACATCGAACTCGAAAAGCTTGGCAAGAGGCTTAAGGAACGCCACTTGGAATTGGTTGTCACAACCGAGGCTTTGGATTTGCTTATCGAAAAAGGCACCAGCTTGGATTATGGTGCCCGCCCGCTTCGCCGTGCCATTGAAGGCTACTTAGAGGATCCTCTTGCAGAAGAGTTGCTGCGTGGCAGCTTCCATGGCAAGGATCGAGTGATCGCTAAAGTTCACGAGGTTGAAGGCGAGCAAAAGATTCGGTTCGACACCGAAATTTTGCCTAAACCGGAAACCACAGAACCCGAGACCACGGAACCGGAGACCACTACGGCTCCCGCCTAATGGTTGAAGAAAGTAACAATTAAGGAAGCCGGGCCACTTTCAATTTGACTGTGGCCCGGCTTTTTTTACTTAAAACCATCACAGGGTTTAGTAGTAGCGCATTTTTATTAGCGAAGGTATTTTGCTTTTAGTCCCGCCAGAAATTTAAGAATTTCGCCAGTCTGTTTGCCATGGACATGATTGGAGTCTGCAAGAAGACCCGCTCCGGGGAATATATCACGTTCACCTTCGAAGGTCTCAGACCAACGAACTTCGGTAACAATTGGACTGGCAAGGGCCAACTCGTAAAATTCGCGCACCCATGCTAGGCGCCCTTCCAGGGTGAGCCCAAGTCCCAAAGGGGGTGGGGCAAAATCAAGGCGCATGGGAGTGCCCATATAAGCAATTTGATCGAGCATTTTTGATATCTCAAGGGCGTCACGGGGCACCGACCCCCTACCCTCCTGGCCAAAAACCATTTCTATGTCTATGGAACCCAGACCATCAACTGAACGGGACAAGGCTTCGGCAAAGAGAAACGGATTGTGGTCGCGATGCTCACTTGCAAGTAATTCACCCCATGGCTGGACAATGCCAACCCCAAGTGGCATTTCGGGCAAGGACTGGCGCACCCTCAGGCAAGCATTAAAAGTGAGGCGAAGCCACTCTGTCTCGTCCAGATCACCCATCTGGGCGTCTGTGAAATTACCTCCCTGAATTACAAGGAAAGTGTCCACCTTACCCCTTACCCTGGAAACCACTTGATCGATGTAGCGGAAAATTACCCCGGCAGCCTTGTTAATATCTTTGGCAATCGGGAAGAACCAAGAGGGGAGGTCGCTAGAATTCAGGTCAACCACCGGGCCCAAACCCACCCGCAAACCACGGTCACGGCCCCAGGCTACCATTTCATCCAATTTCACCCAGTCGAATTTTCCGGGTTCAGGTTCCACTAGCCGCCAAGGCACTGAAATCTGAACACCATTAAAAGCTCGGCACAGTTCTTTTTCTTGGTCTGAGTTTGGAAGGGTTTTACGAAGGTAAAATGATTGCGTTGTTGGCAGTTGTGGGGTTTGGCGCTGCTTGGCGGCAATTAGTTTCTCACAGTAACAGCCAATCAAGTCTGTGGCGGCACCAAAAGCAGATTCGAGTGCTGCAGAACTGCACGCATCGAATCTTGCGTCTCTAGGGGCCAAACCAACAACCTCAGCAAGTTTTTTACCAGCACCCAAAATTGAGGAACGAACAGTGGGGGTGATTTCCAAACCTCTGGATTCCCACTCAGCAACCATGCCACGAATCTGATTCAGCTTTCCCCGGGCCAACTCTTTCACCAAGGGATAGGGAGCCTCCCGATTCATCAAGGTGGCAGTTGAACTTGCAATCATCCCACGGCTATTGAGCCACCATGGGGTCACAGCCCGAACTGCCTCGTCGCCATGCTGACGAAGGCCCAGAATTGGGTCCTTGAATTCCCGTTGGGTAGGAACAGGGTTGCCATCTGTGCCGGCCAAATACGATTTTTCAACCAGAAGGGATTTCTGTTTTCCTTCCAAATCGTCAGGAAGCTTTAGCGAGAAGGTGGCCATTCGTTCCTCGAAGGGTTGGGAACCCCCAAAACCTAAGGCAATTTTAACGAATTTGGGACGATTTGCACAGGCAAAAGCATGGGTGCAACCTTGCCAGGCTCGATTTGGTCAACTTGCGGAAGAATGGCTCGCCCTGGCAACAATGGTCACCCCTAGCTTGTCCGCTTTTGCAAGCGTGCCTTCCGGGTCAAGAAGGATGGTTTTGCCTGCCTCGACAGCGAGTACTTTACCACCCGCCTTGTGAATATTTTCCACAGTGTTCACCCCTATGGTTGGTACATCAAACCGCATGTCCTGCTGCGGCTTGGCAACTTTTACGACGGTGAAACCACCCGAGCGACAGAGCGAACCTGCTCGCATGATGGCCTGATCTGTTCCCTCCACCGCTTCTACGGCCAAAACCGAGCGATCCTTGACCATCACGCTTTGACCTACATCGAGACGGCCCATTTCCATAGCCAGAGCCCAACCAAAATCGATATCCAATAGCTCCGCCGTGCTAGGTTTTCGACGGGTTAAAATGCCTTCAGTTACCAACAATTCGGGACAAAGATCCAACGCCGATCCCACTTTAATGCCCTCCCGTTCAAACACTCGAATGATCCCCAACAAGATTGTGTCATCCTTGTTGTCGAGTCGACGACCGTACCAAAATCGAATCGTTGTCCAGTCGGGAAAAAGCGTGATAAGTTTCCAAGGTTGGTGCATGATACGGTGCTTGTGAACCTTGCCTGCCATCACTATGGTTTTCACTCCATGACGCTTGAAGGCTCGGATCATAGTGCCCAAACGGGTTGGGCTGGACCAGTAAAAGGCATCGGACAATTCGCAAAGGGATTCCGAAGCAGAGTCGCGCAACCCAACCGTGATAACAGGAATTCCTAAGGCTTTTGCTTTTTTGGCAAATTCGACGGGAAACTGCCCCCAGCCGGCTAATAATCCAACAGTTTCTGGCTTGGAAAGGGAATTCAATGTGGTCTCTTTCCGAATTTTCCAAAAATTGGCACAAACAGGAACCGCATCTTTATCGACTCCCCTACTCTCCCCCGCCGCTGGATTTCTCACCAGCCCCCCTTAAACGCCTGAATTCCTTTAAAATCTCAGGTAGGCGCTCCATGCTGACTAAAATACGCTTGGCATCCCGCTCCGGGCGGCCGGGAGAACCCAAAACGACTTGCCCCGAGGGAACATCACGCATCACCCCCGACTGGGCGCCAACTTGAGCATTATCACCAAGAGTAATATGGTCTGCTATCCCTACTTGCCCCGCAATAACAACATAAGCACCGGTCTTGCAGGAACCGGCAATGCCTGTCTGGCTGACAATGAGGTTGTGTGGGCCTATTTTGCAGTTATGCCCAACTTGGACAAGGTTATCAATCTTTGTGCCATCACCAATCCGGGTGCGCCCGAAAGTGGCCCGGTCAACGGCTGAACCTGCACCGATTTCAACATCATCGCCCAGCTCAACGCAGCCTAGATGTGGAACCTTTTGCTGCCGGCCATCGACCAGCTTGAATCCGAATCCATCCGCGCCCAAAACTGCGTGAGCATGAACCAAGGCGCGATTGCCAACCTTGGTGCGTGGATACATAACGGCGTGAGGATGAATGACGCAATCATTCCCCAAAACGCTGCCTTCTCCTAGAACAACACCGGGATGTAGCACGCAGCCATTACCGATGCGGCAATCGGCGCCAACCACCACAAAAGGCGCGATAGTCACATTTTGGCCGATCACGGCTGTTGGATGGATAGAAGCGCGAGGATCGACGAATTTTGGGTAGGCAGGGCCCGGATCAGGCTTGAAATGCCGTACTGCGGCAATGAAGGCGCGCAAGGGATCTGCGACAATAATCGCCGGTATCTCCAGTCCCTCCACCCCAATGGGAGCAACCACAGCAGCAGCCATACATCCGGCCAAATTTTTCTGATTTTTAATATTATCTAAATATGTTAAATCGCCTTTTCCTGCCTCTGATAGGGGAAGAGCGTCGCTCAAACGGGTTGAGGCATCACCGCGGGTTTCCCCACCCAAAATCCTGGCCAAATCCCCTAGGGCGATTTCCATTCCATTCCCCCAAATCGTGGCGGGTCGTCGTTAGGCCGCCCTGCGGGCCTGGACACCCCTCTGCCAATCCAGTTGGCGGGCCAAACCTTCATCGAGCCCAACCAATGGCTTCCACCCAAGATGCCGCCATAGTTTTGATGTGTCGGCACCTGTAAACCGCTGGTCACCTTCACGAGTTTCACCGAAAACCAAACGAGCCTTCCGGCCCGCGATGCTTTCGAGGCGCCCCAGCACATCAAGCAGGGTCGCAGTTTCGCCTCCGCCAAGATTGTAAGTTTCGCCAATAGGGGCATCTATGACAGCAACCAGAGCAGCAACACAATCATCGACGTAGGTGTTGCCACGAACTTGCTGGCCATCGCCAAAAATGGTAATTGGCTGGTCATCGAGCAGGGCCCGAACGAATTTGTTGTAGGCCATGTCGGGCCGCTGCCTTGGCCCGTAGACGGAAAAAAAACGAGTCACCACCAATGGCAATCCCCGCTCCTCGCAATAGCTGCGGCACAGCATTTCGCCCGCAAGCTTTGTCACTCCATAGGGAGAGCATGGCTTTGTTGGCAGTGTTTCATCGCCGGAGGCATTTTTGCCATACACAGACGAGGTTGAGCCGTAAATGAAACGCTTGAGGGTGGTATTGCCCCCCACAGCCTCGAGCAACCGGTTGGTGGCCATGAGGTTGCAGGAATTGTAGAGATCGAAATCTGTCCAGCTGCGAACAAGTCCAGGCATGGCTGCCAAATGCACCACCACATCGGTGCCAGCAAGCGCATGTTCGAGATTGTCCTCACGTAAGTCCAAGGCGTGAAACCGGAAATGGGGATGCGTTAGCAAACCCCGAAGGTTCGCCTCTTTCAGGGGCTTGGGGTAATAAGGGATAAAAGAATCCAAGCCAACGACATCATGGCCGTCGTGCAGGAGTCTTTCGCAAAGGTGCGAGCCTATAAAGCCTGCTGCACCGGTAACAAGGCACTGCATGGGGAATCCTTCCCTGGCCAAGGGCGTCCTTGCCCTGATCAGTGACAGTTCTAGACCAAAATGGACCAGACCTGAACGGTCGAAGTTTAACCAGCCTCTCAAACCAACCGCAACCGGAACCTCCGGCGCATGGAAGAAGCATTATTGGCTTCGACCATTTCCCCCATACCGCATGAAAATCTTCTAGCGCATCCCCTTTTTAACCCCAGCCAATTTACCCTGCATCAAATTTAAGGCATCAGAAGGCAGGAATTTTTCTAGATTTCCGCCGAATGCGGCAATTTGCTTTAAAAGCGAGCTGCTGAGATGTGAGTAAATATCTTTTGCCATCAAAAATACTGTTTCAATTTCTGAATCTAGAGTCATATTCGCAAGAGACATGGTAAACTCATACTCCATGTCTGAAGTAGTACGAAGGCCTCGAAGCATGCAATTGGCTTTAATTTCCCTTACAAAGTGGACCGCCAAGCCTGTGAATGGCATCACTTCGACATTTTTGTTTGTTTTCACTACCTCTTTAACCAGCTTCACTCGCTCATCCAGGGTGAAAAGGGGAGCTTTGTCAGGGTTGATACCAACCCCCACCACCAATTTGTCAAAAACCCGGCTACCGCGCTCGATGATGTCCACATGGCCCAGATGGATGGGGTCAAAAGTACCTGTGTAAACGGCAATGCGATTCATAGTTTTGTCTTCCCATTTCCTGTCGCCTAGTTTTCGATCAAGCGCTGGATCGCCCCGAGTAGACGATCGATATCGGCGAGGTTGTTGTAACCATGTGGTGAAAATCGCAGGTTTCCCATGCGGTAATTCGCCGTGATGCCCATTTCCCTCAACTTCTTTAGCCAACCGGAATATTCCACTTCTGGCAACCCGGGAACTTTGGCTGCGATAATGCCAGACCAAGCCCCATCTTCGCGCGGGCTTATGACAGCCAAACCCATAGCTTGAAGACCTCCTGCCAACCTCTCGGTCAACATTCGAATACGGCTAGCCCATTGAACTGGGCTTGGTTGCCTTAAAAAAGAGATGCTTTGCCCCAGAGCCGAAACTAGGCCTGGGTTGATGGTACCGCCTTCATATCGTTTAGAACTTGCAGCCAAGGGTGGCAATTCATGGCGAAACCGAAAAGGCTCCTCCACACTGTGCCAGCCAACTGAAATTGGCCGAACTTGTTCCCTCCACGCTTGATCGAGGAACAAAAAGCCAACTCCCTGGGGGCCCAACAGCCATTTGCTGCCTCCGGAGGCCAAGGCATGGATTCCCAATTCCCGGGGCCGGATTGGCAAAACCCCCAAACCCTGAATTGCATCTACGGTAAAAAAAAGGCCATGTTTAGAGCAAAGTTTGCCCAAACCTGCCAAATCCGCACGTAAACCGGTCCCGTATTGAACAAAACTGATGGAAAGCATGCGGGTTGTGGAATTGATGGCCTTCTCGATGGCATCAATAGGAATTCGATGGTTTACCGAAGGCACCTCACGAACCTCAACCCCCTTAGAACGCAAGTGGTGCCACGGGTGCAAGTTGGTGGGGTATTCATCTGCGGGAACCACCACATTGTCCCCTGCTTGCCAAGGGAAACCTTCGGAAATATGAGTAAGCCCCTCAGTTGTGTTGCGTGTGTAGCATATTTCCAGATTGCCAACCCCTAACCAATCAGCGATTTCGCCGCGAACCTGATCTGCGCGAGAATAGCCGGCCATGGAAGCCTGGAATGGATCGACAGCGGCTTGTTCGGCCCAATCGACTACTGCCTTGAGGGAACGATCGGGCCAGGGCGAAACTCCTGCATGATCCATGTGAAGATTGGGCAATAGCATTTCCGATCGCATTGCCTGCCAAACAGTTTCATCGGTTTCCAGTGAAAAATCCCCCGTGGTAGACTGACTCATTGAAATCCCCCTCACCAGGAAGGCCCTTGCGTGGACATCGATCATAAGCCCGGCGAAATCAATTTTCGCATTGGCAGTGTGCCTGTGACCATTCAACCATATTTTTGGTTGATCACGATTATCCTTTCCGGTTCGTGGTTCAATGTGGAGCCACGACCATGGCCTATTGCCACTTGGGTTTTCGCTTGCCTAGTCTCGATTGTTTTGCACGAACTGGGCCATGTTTGGATGGGGCAATTTTTTGGTGCCCGCAATTGCCACATTGTTCTGACAGGGATGGGAGGGTTGGCTTATGGAGCCCAGCTTTGCCCGCGCATTTGGCAGCGTATTCTGGTTTATCTGGCAGGCCCGGGAATTCAATTTCTTTTTGCCGGGCTGATTTACCTTGTGATTCGCTTTGGGCAGTTACCCGAAGAGGAAAGCCCTTTGGTCCCCATACTTTTGGCCCAGCTACTAATCATTAATATTATTTGGCCCTTGTTTAATCTGTTACCCATTTTTCCTTTGGATGGTGGCCAGGTAGCCAATGAGATTTTTCACGGGATTTCCCCAAACAATGGCGAAAAATGGTCTGCCCTATTATCCCTTGCTGCCTGCGGAGGCATGATTTACTGGATTTTGCAAAGCCAAGGGGCCATTTATAATGCGATTTTATTTGGCCTGTTTGCCATGACCAATCTAGAGCGACTACAACGCGCCTCAGGACGGCGTGATGACAGTTCCGATTGGCGAAATTAGGACGAAAAGTTAGGGAATTTATCAGGTGCAAGGCATGAACAACCAATTTTCAAATAGGGTTCTCTGTTCGGGAATCATAGTCACTGACCATGTGTGCGCACCCGTACACCACATGCCAGCGGCAGGTGAACTGATCCTCACCGACACGATCGACCTGACCTTGGGCGGGTGTGCGGCCAATGTGTCAACCGCCCTTGCTAAACTGGGGACGCAAGCGCGTCTGGTAGGACGAATCGGTGACGATATCGCGGGGGTCGTGGTCAGGGAATTGCTGGAAAAGGCCGGTGTGGATACCAGCGGTCTACTCCGAACCGAAGGGATCGCCACCAGCCAGACCCTCATCGTGAATGTCCAGGGCCAAGACCGGCGTTTTATTCACACTTATGGTGGCAACAGCCGGTTTGTGGCGGAGGACATCCCGCTAGATCCCGTTCCTGAAATCCTGTACCTGGGCGGGTACTTGCTGATGCAGTCTTGTACCCCCAAAGAGTTGGCCTCTGTGCTTAAAAAAGCTCGGGCTAGTGGATCAAAAACCATATTAGATGTGGTAACTCCTGGCCCGGCAGACTATTTGCCTTGGCTGGAACCGGTGCTGCCAGAAGTTGATTACTTTTTGCCAAACGACCACGAAGGGCAACTGATTTCAGGTTTAGCCGCCCCTTTGGATCAGGCCAGACTTTTTAGAAAGCTGGGAGCCAAGAATGTGCTCATCACCCAGGGCGACAAAGGCACACTCTGGCTGGGCGAAAATATTCACCTAGAATCAACTATATTCAAAGTAAATTTTGTAGATGGTTCTGGTTCGGGAGATGCTTTTGCCGCCGGGCTAATTCTTGGCCTGTTGGAAAACAAGACGCCCTGGGAAACCCTCACCATGGCCAGCGCGGTGGGAGCGAGTTGTGTGAGGGCACTAGGAACCACGCAGGGTATTTTCACCCGGGCGGAGCTGGACGAATTCCTTGGGAAAAACCATTTGAAAATTTCAACCACCGCCTAAATGTCAGGGCACCGACACCTGATCGAGAAGCGATTGGATAAAGGATCCAAGGTCTTGGGAGGTCCAACCTAACGATTCATCAGGCACTAATCGATGCATCAAAACCAAAGGCGTCATCGCCTGCATATCCTCGGGAACGATATGACATCGGCCATCCATCAATGCTTTGGCCTGGGCTAACACCAAAAGCGCTTGAGTTGCCCTGGGACTTGCCCCCAGGCGTAGAGGTTGGGCCAGTTTGCCCGAACGGGTGGCCCCCATCAAATCAACCGCATAATCGGACAGGCGTGGGTCAATCGCGACATGGGATCGTATGGCCTGCAATCTGGAGACTTCGGCTTTTCCCAAAACCAAATGGGTGGCAATTGGATCAGTCTTGGATTTCCCCATTGCCGCTTCAAGCGCCATACGGGCCTCTTCACGGGCGGGAGGATAATCGACATCGATTCTTGCCATGAAGCGGTCTTGCTGGGCTTCGGGCAAGGGGAAAACGCCTTCCATCTCAACCGGGTTTTGAGTTGCCACCACCATAAAAGAATCTGGTAACCGATATGCCTTTCCACCCAAAGTCACTTGGTGTTCCTGCATAGCTTCCAGAAGAGCACTTTGAACCTTGGCAGGCGCGCGATTGATCTCATCTGCCAAAACAAAATTGGCAAACAGGGGCCCTTTTGAAACGCGCCAATTCAACTGCCCTGGATCAAAAACCTCGCCGCCAGTGATATCTGCTGGCAAAAGGTCGGGGGTGAATTGAATGCGGCTGAATTCCAGGCCTAAACTGCAGGCCAGCGTTCTGCAGAGCAAAGTTTTGGCAACGCCTGGGACACCCACCAATAGGGCGTGTCCCGCCCCTAACAAGGTGCCCATAAGGGCATCAATTACTTTTTCCTGCCCTAACACAACTTCAGCGATGGCGGCGCGCAACCCAGCAATCCTGCCACCGGCCCAAACAATATCGGTGTTGTTCGGCCCCTCATTGTTTCTCATACAGGTTGCCTCCCCTTTTCTCTTGCTTTATACCTGTTTGGATCGCTCCTTACCTGCCTTTGGTTGAAATTTTGGAAGATCCCGGCCCATGCAAGCGCCCACCAGCGAATGGTTTGCAGACCAGGCCAGGCAGGTCATTGGCCGTTTACCATCGGGCATTTTGGAGCATGTATCGAATTTAGTTGTGGATGTGGATACCGAACCTGACGAAAAAACCCTTTTGGACGCGGGGTTCACTTGGGACGAAATCAAACAAGGGGAGACTCTTTTTGGCCTCTATGAGCCTATCTTCCAAGTCAGCGACCTAAATGATGATGGGCCCAGCCATCAATCCCCCATGCGGATTCGGATTTTTTCAAGTGCCATAGTGGATGCCTGCGATACTATCGAAGAGGTTCGCCACGAGGTTTGGATGACGGTCATACACGAATTGGCGCATCACTTTGGATGGTCGGAACGGGATTTGGAAAATTTTGAAGGGGGTTTGGAGGTACCAAACGGAATTTTTCAAACCCGCCATCCCGATGCCGATTGATACAACAAGAGTCACAAGAATAACTGCTTTTTCAATAACGGTCAGGAACCCTAATCCATGCGTCCTAATCACACAAAAGCCCTGCTAGCGGCAGGCAAACCCGCACTAGGCACCTGGCTTTCCATGTGCAACCCCTTGGGTACCAGAATGCTTGCTGGCGCTGGGTGGAATTGGCTCACTTTGGACCTGGAACACACGGGCACCTCGTGGGAAACGGCCGCCCATTTGTGTGGATTGATTGCAGATCAGGATTGTATTCCCCTCATTCGGGTTCCTTGCAACCGACACGACCACATCAAAAGAGCCCTAGATATTGGTGCCTTTGGTGTTGTGGTGCCCATGGTGAATAGCGTCGAGGAAGCCAAACAGGCCGTGGCTGCTTGCAAGTACCCACCCATTGGCAACCGCTCTGTTGGGGGAAGCCAACATGCCATGCACTTTAAGGCACGTCCTGCCGAATATTTCCAGAAGGCCGATGACGGGATATTGGTGGTACTGCAATGCGAACATATTGATGCGGTTCGTAACGCCGACGCCATTTTTGGCGTGGAAGGAATTGATGCCATATTTGTGGGGCCCAATGATCTGGCTGCCAGCATGCGTGGCCCGGATGGATCTGCTCCCACGGCAGAAGCGACGGCAAAAGCCCATGCCGACATTCTTGCAGCATGCCAGCGCCAAAAAGTGGCGCCGGGTTTCCATGCGATGAACCACCATGAGGCGGTCAAACTTTTGTCAGATGGTTGGAAGTTTGTCGCTGTGGCCAGCGACCTTCGCTTTTTGGGTGATGGTGCCTCTGAGGCGCTCAAAACCGTTGGGCTTGGCACTGGAGAGGGCATGGCGCGTTATTGAGCCCTAGCTATTTCAGACCGCTGGGTCGAAAACCCATTGCCCGCTCTCGGACCTGACTAATGGAATGAAGCGGGAAATGGATTGGGCAGGAAGTGGTCCATACAAATGGGGAAATTTTTCGCCAAAACCAGCATCTTCAATGCGCAGGGAACTGCCTAAAAGATTTGGGTCAACCTGTGCCGCCCAAAGATTTTCCACCCCTCCCAAGAACTGGTTGGCTACCCAGGCAACTTGGTGGCCGTAGGAAAAATGAATAAAGCCCTCGGCCTCAAGGCTTGGCGGGCAATAATCTCCCGCTGCGTTGGGCTGAACAGGACCTGTGACCAAGTGATAAATCATGTTTAATCCGGTTTGGGAATACCTACGCCCAGTTTTTTGAGCCTCTCCACTTTTTCTTTTAAGGGCGGCTGGTCGGGCCTGACCACCAGCGCCCTTTCATAAAGTACCAAGGCTCGATCGGGCCGGTTCATTTTTTCGTAAACTTCTCCCAGTTGCGCCAAGGCCAAAGGCTCTTTGGGATCGATTGCCAAGGCCTGCTGAAGCCGGGCTTGGGCTCTGGGTAGGTCTCCATTTTGTAGGTAGATCCAGCCATCCTCTGCAAAAGCCGCCGAGGATCTTGGGTTGCTGACTAACCAGCCTTCCACCATCTTGGTGGCTTCCTCACGATGCCCGGAATTAGACATCAGCATCACTAAATTGTGGCGGCTGGGTGCATGGTCAGCCCTGAGGTTCAGAGCTGTGCGGTAAGACTGTTCAGCCAAGTCCAGCCGGCCCAGTTTTTCTTGGCACCTGCCGGCCTGATACCACCATTCCGGGTTGGCCGAATCCGATTTAATGGCAGCATTATATGTTTCCAAAGCCTCTCGCCATTTGCCCTCTTGCACCAATTTTTGGCCATCCTTGGCAAATTCCTGGGTCTGTTCGTTAGCGTCTGGAGGCTTTTCCTGAAGGACCCGTGAGACAAATTTGGCCGTGCTTTCCCCCGTGGCAAGCGGTCCAGGTTGTCCCGGCGAGGTGCAACCGGTGACCGAAAGCAGGTGCACCAGCAACGCTAACACCAGCAATTTCGAGCCCCGACAACCCATTTGGAAGGCCCAGTAAGTCAAAATCGACATCCACCTATCCAGCAGGCTGATAACTTTGCGGCATTGGGGCTGTAAAGGCCTTTCGGAGGACTAAATGGTGAAAGTGGAATCAGCCTTAAGCAAAACACTAAAATAGGCTCAGGTAAATCAATCGAGACCATTCCCATGCGCTTTTTGATTCTTATTTGCAGCCTGATGGCTCCTTTTGGGGCAAATGGACAGCCTAGCCAACCGGCCGCCGAGGTTCGGGTGGTAACCAATATTGCTTATGTACAAGGGGCTCTAGCCCACCCCAAAAAGCACCTGCTAGATCTTTACCTGCCCGAGAAGGCAACCTGCTTCCCCGTGCTATTCTTTGTTCATGGAGGGGCTTGGGTTCACGGCGATAAGGACTTTTTGGGCATTTACGCCAACCTGGGAAAGGCATTCGCCAGAAAAGGGGTTGGGACGGTGGTAATCAATTACCGCCTTTCCCCTGAAGTTTCCCATCCGGAACACGCTCGGGATGTGGCGCGTGCCTTCAAATGGACCTGCGACCATATAAGCGAATACGGGGGTGACTTGGAACGGCTGGGAGTTTGCGGCCATTCAGCGGGCGGCCACTTGGTGAGCCTGTTAACCTGTAACGAGGCCCTGCAAAAAGAGGCGGGGATCGATTCCAAACTTATCAAATGCGTCGTGCCACTTTCAGGCGTTCACAAGGTTAGAAAAGGTTTTTTACCCCCGGTATTCCCTACAGATAACTTCAACCTCAATCCTTCTCCGATAGATTTGGTACGAAAAGGGCTGCCGCCTTTCACGCTGGTTTACGCCAACATGGATTTACCAACCTGTGGAAAATCGGAATGCGAGGCGTTTGCAGCGGAATTGGGCAAATGCGATGTACCGGTTACCAGCGTTGAACTAACCGGCAACCATGTGACCACCCTGCTCAAGGCAAGCCAACCAGGCAGCCCGGTCATGAAAGCCATTTTAAAGGCCTTGCACGAGCCCAACCCAACTCCGGTCCAGCAAAAATGAATGGCTCACGGTCAGTGGCCGGCCGATTTGCTCCGTCGCCTACTGGATTTCTGCACCCAGGCCACGCCAGTTCATTTGCATTGGCATGGCTGAGTGCCCGCTCCCAAAACGGATCCATTTTTTTGCGGTTGGAAAACATAGACGACTCTCGCTGCAGACCCGAAACATCCACTGAAATTAAGCGCGACCTTGCTTGGCTGGGAATGGATTGGGACGGCCAACCGCTAACCCAAACGGATCGGCTGGAAGCCCATTTATTCGCGCTTGAAACCCTTAAAAAACGGGGGACGGTTTACCCCTGCACCTGCTCCAGGTCAGATATCGTCAGGGCAGCCAGCGCGCCCCAAGTTGGTGAAAAAGACTCGGGAATCGCCCGCAGGTACCCCGGCACCTGCGCTCAACGATCAGAAACAGAAGACCGGGACCTAATTGCGCAGGGAATTCCCTTTTGCTGGCGCATGCGCACCCCAAAAAATGGCTGGCCTGATTTTGTCGATGGACTGCTTGGCAAGCTGCCCGGTTCACTGGCTGACAACGAAGGGGATTTTGTGGTCTGGCGCGCAAACAAGGGCAACCAGAGGGGTGGGCCATCCTACCAATTGGCGGTGGTGGTGGACGATGTTTTTCAGGGTGTCACCGAAGTGGTACGCGGAGATGACTTGCTCGATTCAACCCCGAGGCAACTAGCAATTATTCAGGAACTGGGACACTCTGCCCCAAAATACTTTCATGTCCCGCTAGTGTTGGATGCGGAAGGACGAAGACTTGCCAAACGGGCCGGGTCTCTCAGCTTGGCCCAATTGCGTGCACAAGGTAATGGCCCATGGGTGATCTTGGGCCAACTTGCGGAGCAATGGGGCCTGAACCCAACAGCATGTGAACAAACTCTGGAGAGGCTCAGGGCAATTTTCTGCTGGAATCAGCTAAAAACCGGCCCGTGGGAATGGCGATAATCCCGCCTCCGCATCAAGCCAAAATCTGCTTGATCACTTCGCCTGCGACATCGGTAAGACGAAAGTCGCGACCGTTGTAGCGATAGGTCAGGCGAGTGTGGTCGAGCCCCAAAAGGTGAAGAATGGTGGCGTGCAAGTCGTTCAGGTGAACACGATCTTCGGCTGCCTTGTAGCCAACTTCATCGGATTGGCCATGAGAATAGCCACCCTTGACGCCACCACCTGCCATCCATGTGGTGAAACAATGAGGGTTGTGGTCGCGGCCGGGTTTGTCAGAAATCTGGGCGATAGGCAAGCGGCCAAACTCACCGCACCAAATCACCAGTGTGTCGTCCAGCATACCCTTGCGGGCCAAATCCGTGATGAGGCCTGCCACAGGCTGGTCTGTTTCCCCGGCAAATTGGGAATGGTTGCCCTGAATGTCGTTGTGGCCGTCCCAGCTACGCTGATTTTCCATGCCACCTGAATAAATCTGGACAAACCGTACACCGCGCTCCACCATTCGGCGGGCCAACAAACATTGACGGGCAAAATGATCGCATTTAGGATCTCCAACCCCGTAAAGCTTTTTGGTTGCTTCAGACTCGCTATCGATATCCATAACCTGGGGTGCCGCAGTTTGCATGCGGAAGGCTAATTCGAAGCTGTCAATTCGGGCAGCCAAATCGTTTTCGGCCTCGCGCCCCGAAAGGTGCAAACGATTGAGCTTGCCGGCCAAGTCCAACTGCCGACGCTGGGTTTGGGAGTTGATATCGGCCGGGAGTTTCAAATTATCGATGGGTTCGCCAGCAGGTTTGAGATGGGTACCCTGGTAAACGCCAGGTAAAAAACCAGCGCTCCAGTTGGCTGCGTTACCCTTGGGCAAACCCCGACCCTTGGGGTCACTCATCACCACAAAAGCGGGCAGGTCAGCCCCCTGGCTACCCAAGCCGTAGGTGACCCAAGAACCCACACAGGGAAAACCCATGCGGGCAAGGCCGGTATTGACTGCGAAAAGCGCAGGGGAATGGTTATTGGATTCAGTGAAGCAAGAGTGAATGAACGACATCTTGTCTACATGCTCACCCAAGTAAGGGAAGATGGAGGAGATCATCTTGCCAGACTGGCCCCGCTTGGCGAACGGGAAAGGCGACTGCATCAGGTTACCGACAGCATTTTTGAAAAAGCCGGTGGTGTCCTTGAAACCGGAATCAAATTCCTTGATGGACTTGCCGTTCCACTTGGTTAGCCCGGGTTTGTAATCCCAAGTGTCAACATGGCTGGGACCACCATTGACAAAAATCCAGATCACACGCTTGGCCTTGGCATCGAAATGCGATTTTTTAGGGGCCAACGGGTCATTGATTCGACCACTCACCCCTGATGAATCGGCGGCTCCGGCCACGCGCAACAAACCTTCCTGATTGAGCAATCCAATCAGGCCCAGACTGCCAAAACCACAACCGGCCCTGCTGAGCCAATCCCGACGATCCAAGTTTGACGGAGCGATGTTATGGTTCATGGTTCACTCCACAAAAATAAATTCGTTCATGGAAAAGATGGTTTGGCACAGGTCAGCCATCGCTGCTCGCTTGGCATCCCGGTTGGGCCCTCGCAGCGCTTCCTGGTTGGCCAAAAACTCCAAAGAAAGCTTTGCTTCCTCTTGATTTGGTGACCGGCCAAGGGCCAGATTGAAGGCCTTGTCAACTGCTTGCTCCGGGGCCGAGTCAGCGCCCAGCCTGTCTGCAAAGGCCAAGGCATAGGCACGCACCTGCGGCCCGTTCAAAAAAGCAAGTGCCTGGGGAGCTACCGTGGTGTTTGAGCGCTGGCCAATACTCACCAAATGTTCGGGCCAGTCGAATAGCATCATCATCGGAATCAGGCCACTTCGTTTGATGGAGAAATAGATGCTGCGCCTTTTCATGTTTTGATCAAGCGTGCCGGGCCCAAACTGCCGGCTGTCCAATTGACCGGAAACCACCAGGAGTGAATCACGAATGGCCTCGGCCTCAAGGCGATGGGGCAACCGACGCCACAGCCATTGGCCTTCCGGATCTTTGGCCAGACGCTCTGCATCGGTGGCGGTCGATTGCATGTATGTGGCACTGCACAGCATGAGTTTGTGCATGCTTTTCAGCTTCCAATCCCCTTTGATCAATTCACCTGCCAACCACTCCAGCAATTCCGGGTGAGTCGGTTTGGCACCCATATAGCCAAAATCACTGGGAGTTGTGACTATCCCTTGGCCAAAATGGTGCTGCCAAAGGCGGTTCACTGCTACCCGGGCAACCAGGTTACCGGCACCCTTTGCCGGATCAGTCAACCATTTAGCAAGGGCGGCCCGTTTATAGGAAGACTTGGAATCTGGGTTTTTCTCCACCCGCCAGGCATCTAGGCTCAAGCCGTTTTGGTTGAACACCTCGGGAACACCATGGCTAACCAGTTCCACTTTTTGACCCACATCGCCGCGGCGGAGAAGGTGCACATCTTTGTAAAAATGCGGAAAACCACGGTCATCAGCATGATGGGGCAGATGAGGCATTCCCTCAGTGGTAACCAGTGCTTTGGTCAGCACAGGTTTGCCACCTTCGGCCTTTTCTTTTTGAATACTGGCCCATTTGGCTACCCACGCAGGTTGACTCTGCTTGAACCACTTCAGTGCCACCGCCTGATCACCAGCCTGTGACTGGTTCCTTCTCAGCCGTTCGAGAGCGGCCACGGTTTGTGCATCGGGTCCGGGTTCACCAATCGCGGGTTTCAAACCAGCCTGATTGGTTATCGACAGGCGAAATCGACCAACAACATGCTGCGGGTTTGGGTGGTTAAAGCCAAGGGTAACAGTGAGCCGAACCCGTTTGCCTTCGTCGTTAAGCGGCTTGGCCAAGTAAAAGACAGCAGCTTGGCTTTTTCCAATCTGCCCATCCACCGCCCAGCCTGATTCT
>CAIWHS010000362.1 GCA_903912515.1 uncultured Planctomycetaceae bacterium | reverse complement strand
TTGCGCCGACCCTGGGTCTTCGGCTTGAGGAAGGTAGCCATCTGGCCCGAGGGGACCGATGGATCCACCTTGCCCACCAGCCCACTCAACTCGGCGACCCGCTTGGCCAAAGTCAGGATCGCGAAGATGGAAGCCTCAGGCCCGAGCTCGACAATGGCGCGGGCATCCGCCTCGGAGAATCCGGGGCCGATTAGGTTAAGAACCGACTCACGGGTAAGCTCGGCATCCATGCTTGGCATGGAACAACTTCATCACGCCTAAGTCCATTTTGCAACGGCAGCTGAAACGCTTTTCAAACAATCGATTACTACCGAAATCCACAACCGAACACGACAGTCGGCTGAAGGGTTACATTTTATCATTTATCGAGGCAGGCCTGCTTTTTTGCTTGGTCATCTGCTACATCATCACCTTGGTGGTAATGATGCAGCTTCACAGCCGCTTCGGGAAAATGATCGACGATCGGGAAGCAGGCGAATAATCCGCCTTCACTACCCCATCCCCAACCCCGCCGCCCCCAGCAGCCCTGCCTCTGCTCCCAGGGTGGCGAACCGGATGCGGTTTTCTAGGGAAACTCCCTGGATGGTTAAGTCGCGGGCAAAGGAGTTGATCAGCTCGAGGAAATCTTCACCTGCGGCGGTCATGCCGCCGGCGAAGAGTACCAGTTGTGGGTCCAGTGCGTGGATCATGTTCACCGCCCCCACTGCCAGGGCGAGTGCGGTCTCTTCCACCAGTCGGGTTGCCAGCGGATCACCCAGCTTGGCGGCATCAAACACCTGCTCGGCGCTAAATTTAGGATTTTCTGCGGGCTGGTGCAGGCAGGAGCTTTTTTTCCAATCCTCTGCCAGGGCTTCGTGCGCTCGCTTCACAATGCTCTTGTTACCTGCATAGGCCTCCAGGCAACCCCAGCGCCCGCAGCCGCAAGGGCGGGGCTGGCTCATCTCAATGCGCATATGGCCCAACTCGGCAGCGTAACCGTGGTGCCCGGTTACTATTTTGCCATCGATCACAATCCCCCCGCCAATTCCGGTGCCCAAAGTGAAGAGGACCAGGCTGTCGAGCTTGCCATTGGTCCCAAAATGGGCCTCGCCCAAGGCGGCCGCATTGGCATCGTTTGCCAACTTCACCTGCAATTGCAGGGCCTTGCTCAAAATTTCCGCCAAGGGCAGGCCAGCTAGGCCCGGCAGGTTAGCAGAGGCAATCACCCTGCCATTTTTTGCGTCAACGATGCCGGGCACCCCTACCCCAGCGTGAACTACCGCCAAGCCCTTCGATTCGGCCAAATGAAGAGCTTCTTGGGCCGCTTGCACCGCTGCTTGAATGGTTGGCTCGGGTAAATGACCTTTGCCTTCTGGCAAGCTCACAGATGATTTGGCCAAAATGGAACCATTTGAGGCAACCACCCCGGCTTTTACTGCGCTACCGCCAATGTCTATTCCCAGGGCATTCATGGGCCGAACCTCCACCCGACTAGGCCCAAACCTGTTGGTTGGCTTATTGCGGGCATTTAGCCACAAGTCTAGAATACAATGCTGGTGGGCTGCCAAGCCAAAACTGGAATAAATCACTTTTTTGTGACCCATTTTGCCGGACAGGCTGGTTTTAAATCCTATCTGTGCCTTAGTTTGCGTTATTTGCCCTTGGGGCCACCCGGAAAGGGAAATGGTATGTCGGCGCTGGTGGAGGAAGTGGTCTGCCCTTCTTGCTGGGGAGAATTCGATCCGGCCGATGGGGTCTGGATCTCGCGCCATCCCGGGCTGATGGGTGATGTACGCCTGGGGCCAGATGCCCAGGAGCGTTTTCAGCCCTCCCGTTTCGATGCGCGAGGCTTCCCGCTCGATGCAAGGGGGCAGGCATGCTCCGAGGTTGCCTGCCCGCATTGCCACCTGGCATTACCCCGCTATTTTTTAGAGATGCGGCCGCTCTTTGTATCGGTGGTGGGTGCTCCCGCCAGCGGCAAGTCTTATTTTCTGGGTGCCGCTATCCATCAACTGCGGTCGGTTTCTGGTGAACGGTTCAAACTGGGCATGCTCGATGCCGACCCCGAGCGCAACGCCCTCATCCTTGATTACGAGCGCGCGCTCTTCCAGCAGCGCGATCTCGATTCGCCCCTCGATGTGGCAGAACTGATACGCAAGACCCAGTATGGCGCCAACGCCGCGGGCACTTTTGCAGCCGTTCGCCACGGTGGCCTGCTACTGCACCGCCCCAGGCCATTCAGCTACCGCCTCGAAACCAAGTCGGGCCACCCCGCGCATCTGGAGCAAACGGATGATCCAAACAACCAGAAGGTTAATCGCATCCTTTGTGTCTACGACAATGCGGGTGAATCTTACCTGCCCACTAGGCAAGATCCCCACGCTGAGGAGGTGACAGCCCACCTGGCGCAGGCCCGTTTCATCCTTTTTGTTTTCGACCCTTTGCAGGACAGGCGCTTCCTGAACGAGGTGGAGCAGGTGAAGGGGCCCATGCCTCCCCCCAAACAGATTACCGGCCAGTACGAGGTCCTCGCTGAGGCCGCCCGAAGGGTTCACCAGTTGCGTTCAGGCGACCGTGGTGCCTGGCCCCCGCTCCTGATTCTGGTCTCCAAATGGGACGCTTGGCACCAACTGTTGCCTGGGGTGGACATGTCTGAACCGCTCAGGCAGGGTTCCCGAGCCCCAGTGGCCGGCTTAGATGTCGAACGGATTGAATCCGCATCCGACCAATTGCGAACCTTGCTTTTGCGCCTCTGTCCTAACCTGGTTCAAACCGCCGAGGCCATAGGCCATGAGGTGCGCTATCTTCCCGTCAGCGCGTTGGGCAAAACCCCCGAAACCCGCCCGGGGATGAACAGGCCTGCCGGCCCCAGCGGTGAAAAAGGCTTGCCTGTCGAATTCATACGCCCCCGGGATATCCGCCCGACTTGGGTAACCGTGCCCTTTCTCTATGGCATGGCCAGGTTTGTCAGCAAGTTGGTGCCCAAAGCCGAGCGCAAGCTGGAGCCCAAGGAAAAGCAGGTTGCTATTGAGAAATCCAACCCTCCACCTGTTCCATCCATTCAAGAAACCTCACCCAAACCCAGACCACCCGCCAAGGCAGCGGTTAAACCCATCGAATTTGATTTCGACCCAGAGGATCTGAAATAAAATTTTCGCCTACCCAACTAGCAAGATCCATCCCAGTGAAAGTGAAAAGGCCCAGCCATGCATGAACTAGTCCACACCAGCTTGCCCAAGGGGCTTTTTGGCGGAAATGGCTATGTGGTGGCGGCAGCCACGCGCGACATGCCAGAAAGCCTGCGACACGCCCTCCAAGGCATTAGCAATCTGGAAGACAGTACACCGGGAGTTACCTGGAGTTCGCAATTCATCAACGCGGCTGGAGGAACTTGGCTGGTCCTTTCCCGCCTTCAGCCTGCGTTGGCCGATCACACAGGCCGCAGCAATTACATTGCCCACCATGTGGCCCTGAGTTTCACGCACGATGCTCGAACCGACCCGGCCAGTGTGCTAAAAAACCATAAGTGGATAGCCTCGTGGTCGGGAGAGCCACGCTGGTTGGACCAATCTCCTGTGCCGGCTCCTTTGCCCCAAGCCAGCAGTGCCAAGGCGTGGCAGCATTTGGGTTTCGACCCGGGTTGGGCAGGTTATCTGGCCACGGCCCAAGGCACGCCGATTCCAATTCTTTACCCTGAAAGTTTGACGAACCCGCTTCCGCTGGTGTTGGATGCTCTCAGCCTTTTGACTCCATCAGACCGCTGGCAAGTCGCATTTAATACAAGAGCTAATGGTTTCACCCGGTCACCCGGTTGGTGGTGGGCCCGGACCGACTCTGCCAAGGCGGGAGTGTTCCGCCGCCAGTCAGGGTTGGTCGATCTCACCAGCAATAGTCTGGCCCCGGGCGATGAGGCGTTGATTTGGCAATTGCGCGGTAAAAGTCGACCTAACACAATCTCCACCAGTTTGCGAAGCACCCCCAATCGCAATGCTGTCCGTCTATCCAAAATAGACACTAACGAAGATGCAGTTGAGCCAGCACTGCCTGCCGACAAGTCCAAGCCTTGGCCACTCCTTGCCGCAGCCGCTTTGGTTGGTCTGTTTGGGGGGCTGCTTCCGGCTGGCTTGTTCGCTTTTACA
>CAIWHS010000361.1 GCA_903912515.1 uncultured Planctomycetaceae bacterium | reverse complement strand
CGGCCATTCTTTTCGTGGGTGACGAGGTCGGCCAGTTGCAGCAGGCGCTTGTCGCGTGGCAAGGATGCGTCGATGGTGCCTAGCTGGGGGAAGAGGAAGGCGGCTGTGGCTTTGCGGCCCTGAGGCTTGTCGCAACGGTTGATCTCGAGCGGGCTGTTGGCGATAACGGCTGCCAGGCTGTAAGCGTCCTCGAGCTTCCAGGTGTCGATGAAGCTGTCGTGGCACGAGGCGCACTTCATGTTGATGCCGAAAAAGACCTGCGAGACATTCTGCGAGAATTGCAACTCGACAACTTGACTCGCATTGACGGAGCCGCGCCACTTGATGCCGTGGATGAAGCCATCGCTATCGCCAGTCGGGCTGATGAGCTCGCGCACCATGCGGTTGTAGGGTTTGTTGTCGATGAGCGACTGGTACAGCCAGGCGCTGATCTGCTTGCGGCCACCATCGATGAAGCCGGTGCCAGCGTAATCGTTACGGAGCAGGTCGTTCCAGAAAGTGAGCCAGTGCTCGGCATAGGGGCGGGGCTCGGCCAACAGGCGCTTGACCAGCAAGGCGCGCCTTTCGGAAGGCGAGTCTGCTTGGAATTTTTCGCGGTCGGCCTGGGTTGGCAACTGGCCGATGAGGTCGAGGTGAACCCGGCGGAGGAAGGTGTCATCATCGGCAGGCTGGGGCAGTTTTTGTTGGTTACGGGTGTGGTAGGCATCGAGAATACGGTCGATGGGATGCTGGCGATTTTCGGTGGCGGCAGGGAGAGCCACTTTGCGGGGCAGGATGGGGGGCACATAGTTGCTGGTCTTGAAACTGAAGCCCGGGTCCCACGGCAGGCCCTGATCGATCCAGACTTTTAGCAGGTCGATCTGCTTGGTGGTGAGCCGGTCGCCTTTGGGTGGCATGCGGTGGTCGGGTTTGTCGCTGGTGATTCGCTCGATGAGCTCGCTGGTGGAGGATTTACCCGGCTGGACGGCCATGGACTTGAGGAAATCCTCGCGGGTGTCCATGGAGAAGGAGCCTTTGTACTTGCCGGCGGTGTGGCATTCGGCGCAGCGCAGCTTGATGATGGGCGCCACGGTGTGGGCAAAGTCAATGGTGGCAGGCTTGGGGGCACTATCCTGCGCTGTGGCAGGGCGGGTGGCCCAGCAAAAAACGATGGCAAGGATGCAAAGGGACGGGTCTAGGCGTGGGAGTGAGCGCACGGGGCGGACCTCGGCTTTGGCTGGCGGGTCTTTGGGTAAACAACCGTATTATTGGGACTATTATAACCTGCCGTGGAAGTGGAAGCGAATGCGGGTGGGAGAGCTGACTTCAGTGCTGTTTTGCCTTTTCTTTGGCAATTTTTTAGAACCTGAATTCGAGGCCGGTGGAGACGCCTTGGATCCAGATATCAGTTGCGTTGATGGTGCTGAGGGTGGGGTGGATGGCGGATTGGGGGTTTGCGCCAAGGCTTGGGTGAAGATTGAGTTGGGAATCGATTTGGTTGGCGGGGCGGGCGACGCCTGTCCAGTAGAGGAAGGTGTAGCCGGCGTTGATGGCCATGTGTGGGGTGAGCTGGTAGCTGAGACGCAGGGCCACTTCGGGCACGAAGCTGAGGCGCTGGACGGTGTATTCGCCAATATTTTGCTGTCGGGCCAACAGTCCGTTGCCATAGGTGGTGTCGCCTGTTGGCAGGTAGGCGGTGGTGGAACCGTTGATGCAGACTGTGGTGCTGGTGCCACCCAAGCCGAGTAGGGCCCGTGCATCGAAGGCCCAGCGGCCCAGCCACCAAGAACCGGCGAGGCCGATCTGGCCACCGTTGTAGATGTTTTTGCTCCAGAAATTATCGCTGACCAGGTAGCTTTTTGTGCCGGAGCCGGTATCGGGCATGTCGAGGTATTCGTAAACTCCGAGCCCTTCCGTAAGGCCCATGTTGCGGTAGCCTGCGACGAGATCGAACCGACCATTGGCGGCGGTGCGCAGATTGCGGCGCAGGTTGACATCGAGCCCGTAGAAGCACTGGCCGGTATCGATGCCCACTAGACCGCTGACAACGCCTGGCAAGTTGACGAGAGCGGAGTTGGGCTGGCCGTTTGCGGCATCGGTGAAGGGCCGGGCGACGATGGGGCCCTCGGGTGACAGCCAGGAGGCGCCAGTGCCATAGAGGGTGAAGAAGGAACCCTCGACGGCGGCTTTTTTATTTTCGCCCACAAACAGGCCGGCATAAGTGCGTATGCCGGGTTGCAGGTTGCCGTTGACGGTTTGATCGCCATAGAGAATTTGCGTGCCGGGTGCGCCGAGGATGCCGGCTTGTTCTCTGGGGGTGCCGGTTGGTGAGCCTGTGACTAGAGGAGGAAGCGATTGGCCACTGATGGCCCAGCCCAGGGCCTCGACGCCGGCCCACAAGCGCCAAGAAGGGCCACTATTTTCAGGTGGCAGTTCGGGCAGTTCATCTGGGCTGGAGGCGTTTTCTTCGAACGAGCTGGGAGTTGGGGGTTGGATTTCTTGGGCTTGGGTGGTGCTGGCAGCAACCAAAACCGCCATGGCGATAGGCAGCCAACGGACCATGGTTGGTAGCCACGGGTTGGGACACGCCTGTCTGGATTGAGTCATTCGAGGCCCCCCCGGAAACCGAACGAACCGGGGCTCATAGCCAGGTTTTGGCTGCCAGGGCAATGGCAATAGGCTGGGATTTTGCAGGGTTGGCGATTTTGATTGGCTGGGAAATTTGGTTGGTTAGGAAGTGGGCAAAGGATTTTTGGCTCGGGGCAAGTTTAGGTGGGCGATTGCAGGAAGCGAGGGTAGTGATCGGGTTGGCGCATTAACCTGGCAAACTGCGTGGGCTAATCCTGCAAAGGTTTGGGATCTATTTTTTATCTGGATTGGGGGTAGGTGATTTTAAAGAACGGGAGCGGGAATCGGTTGAGGTGTGGCTTGGTTTATTGTGCGGGATGAACCAAGAACCGTAACGGTGGTTGCAGGATTGGCACCGAACCGGTTTTTGAAGGCAGATTCGGATGAAAAAATCTTCGGGGCGTGTTTCTG
>CAIWHS010000360.1 GCA_903912515.1 uncultured Planctomycetaceae bacterium | reverse complement strand
GGGGCGTTCGGAAAGCCCGAAAGGTCGACCATGCTCCAACCTTTGGCAAGCAAACTCTGCCAACGGTCTGCAATTTCCAACACCTTGTGTTTGTTGCGCGTCCCGATTACCAATTGAGCCATGGCCTACCCCTCCCCAATGAAAACGCCCTTTTTTGCGGCGGTTTTTTGAAAAAAATTCCTCAAGTTTTTTAGGAAACTGCCGGGAGCCCTTCAGGACTCACCCCGCAGTGCCCTCATTTCTAACCATCTCGTCACACTAGGAAAAACTCTCATGGTTTGAACCTCTTCTGTTCGATCATTTAATCAAGTCGATGTTTCAATCGAGTCCCTCTGCCAGCCATCCCAAGGGTACCCCGCATGGTCCTGGGTCGCGCAATCTGGAAGTCACTCCGCCTGCTTTGCCTGGCGGGCACTTTCGCCTTGACGGCTTTCAACCAGCCCACCCGGGCTCAGGATGTCTCGCAGGTTTTTGCCACCCTACCCTCCTCCATGGGTTTCGTCGATGATGGCGAGGAGGCAGATTTCCCCAAACCGGCAGGGGTGGAAACCGGCCTGGATAGGCCCATCCCATGGGACAAAATCAACCCCCGCCACCGTAATGCCATGGCAAGTGTTGTGGAAAACCAGTCTTTTACCTGCCAAGGCCCGGTTGAGACTTTTCTGGCCAAGCCAAACTACTACAACTGGCTGCTCGACCATCCCGATTCAACCACCGCCCTCTGGCAAAAATTGGGTGCCAAATGCGTCCCCATCACAGCTCTGGGTGACAACTCCTTCCGCTGGCGCGACCCCGATCACGGGCAAGTCAACTGGACCCTGGTTCACCGCGAAAGCGACATGCGGGTCTGGTATGCCACTGGTAAAATTCGCCCCACTAAGCTAATGCCCCAATCCAATATCGAGGCCGTACTGGTCGCCCGCTACCAGACCGGACGCAACAGCCAAGACCGCCCCGCCATCCGCCACCAGTACCAACTTTTCCTACGGACTGACAGCCGCGCCACCGCCATGGCCGCGCGCTTCTTGGGGGCCTCACTCCCCAAAATTGCCGAACAGTACATGGGACAGTTGCAGCTATTCTTCCATGGCATGGCATGGCTCGACGAGGAGCAACCACGCCGCTCTCAAAAGCTCGTCGACGGTATTGTGCCGCCCGAAGTCCTTCGCCCGGTAGTTGGCATGGCCAAGCCCGAAACGCCACAGATCACCAAGCCTGTCAGCGCCCCCTTGGCTAACATTCCATGACCCCCCCAGATAACGAATCAGCCTCAAAACTCTGGTGGCAGGTCGGTCTCGGCGTCCTTTCCGGGTTTGGCGCCATGGCCCTGTTTCTCGTCGCCAGCCTGTCACTCGCTTATCAAATTTTGGAAGAAGAAGGCACTTTTCAGCCCGAAACCTTCCATGTCACCCCGCTATGGCTTGCGGCCCATGTGGCTGCCGAATTGATTGCAGGTTCCATTGCCGGATTTGTGGCATGGTCTGTGGGCGGTAAACGTGCGCTCTATGGTATTGTCGCCCTGCTTTTCCTCATGAGCAGCCTTACCGCTGCTGGCAAAATTAGTGAAGGCGACCACGGCACTCCGCGTGGCCCAGAGGAAACAGATGGCCAAATGGCCCAAACCAACGCCATCAGCCCAGTGTGGAAACATTTGCTGTCGCCCATTTCCTTGGCTGGAATGGCGCTCGTGACTGGCTTGGTTGCTTTCCAAAGGTCCAGCCGCGATCCCTACTGAAAATTTCCGTCATTTTCCTACCTAGCTGGCACTCTGGGTTTGCCACCGTTTTTGTCGATTGCCTCCGGCGCCCACAACTCGGGCCCAGACTTGGCCGGAAAACGCCCCTCCTTGATCAGCTTTTGCCAAGCGACCGTTGCTGTTCGCCGGCTAGGCGGCAATCCCCTGCAATCAAACCGCACCAGCGATTTCCCAGCAGTGGGGTTTTCCGCCAAATCTTCCAGATAACGCTTGGCCACCACGCGCACGATTAACTGCTCATGCTGCAGCAATCCCGCGACACCCAGCAGGTTCTCCTTGTCCGCTATCTCTTCACGACTAGGCGAATGCAAAAGGTCCACCACCAAGTTGGCATCGGCTGCTGTGAGCTTCAGTCGATCCACCAAATAACCCGCATCCGCCCGGGGATTGAATAACAACAATCCTCGTTTGGCCTCTTCGCTCACCCAGTGCCTAAGCGCGCCTGTAGCCGCTTGCCTGCGGTCTTCTGTTTGCCCCTCATCCCCCATATCTGACAGCAGCCGCTTGTATTCTCCCATGCAACCCAAGGCAAACAGCGCCACATGCCTCAAGGTGGGTGTGGCCCCTTTCGAATTCAGCGCAAGATCCATACCAACAGTAGGAATTCTCTCCACCGGCATCTCTTTTTCAAGCTCGACAAACGATGCCCTGAAACTGGCCTGCCCCTCCTCATTGCCCAGCCACTTTCGGCCCCACAGGGGCTCTGCCCTGCCCATGGCTTTGGGCCCTTCCACCATCCCGCGGGCACTGTTCCATTGAGCGAAAACACCTTTTCCCGGCCCGGCGCTTAGCCTCCATTTGGCACCCGGATTGGCCGTCACGGTGACATCCCCACGAATCGCTGCCACCACCGCCTCCACAACCGGCTCTTCCCCCTCACGCCAGGTCGACTTGCCAGCGGCAAAAAGAGCCAGCTCCACCATCACCTCATCATCTGCCTTCGCCAGATCCAAATCCCAAGCCTGATCCCTAAACCGCACCCGCCAGGTCACCTGACCACTAGCGGCACCTCTCAAATAAACCCGCCCTTCCAGCAACTCAAACTCCCCATGCACCCCCGTGCCAGGCGGAAGCAGCCGAACTTCAGATTCCTGCACCATGGGGTTGTGGCTGGCCTCGGGCAAATTGCCCCAAAGGGTCATGCTAGGCCCCTTTTCAAGCGCCAGCTCCACTGTGTAACCCGGCAGGGCCATCAAATGGTCTTGGGAAACCACAACTCCCCCGTCTGCCACCCGCCTCCAAGGCGTGCTATCTTCCTTGCGACCTAGTAAAACCTGACGCTGCGAGGTCACTCGACCCAAATCTTTTCGCGTCTCCCGGTCTGCCTTGGGCATTACCGGTAAAACCACCTTGGGCAATTCCACCACTGCTACAGGGGGATCAGGTATTGGTGGCTCAGGCATTACCATGGGCTTGGGTGGGAACCCTGCGGGCATGGGAACTGGTACAGCAACCGGCATCGGCTTAGGCGCTTCACCCACAGAAGCTTCTTTGCCTGTAGCCTCGGGCATATTGCCAGCCACACCGGGCTGCTCGCCCTTTGCCTGATCCAGTGCAACCTGAAACTGGTTATTCACTTCCTCTTTTCTTTGGCTAGGCCTCGGCCGCAAAACCAGCCCCGCAACTGCCACCAACAGCAATCCCAATGCCCCAAGCCCAACCAATAAATACTTCCGGTTCGCACGAAACTGGCTCACGCGCTTGGATTGGCGCCCAACAACCTTTGGCACATCCACCGGTTTCCGCTTCGGACGATCCTTGCCCCCCTTCACCAAGCCCACCATCCGGTCCCAATCAATTTCTTCTTCCTGCGCCCATTCGCTGCCTTTTTTCCCCTCCGGGGCCGTGCTAAGGCAAAAATGACTGGCCGCCAATTCGTGCAGCAGCAACTCGTCGCTCAGGGTTTTGCGCTCCAAATCGGCAACCGCATCCCGGCTTAGCACGCCGTCCAAATAGGCAGCCACCAGTTGCGGGTCAGGAAGGGTGCCTTCCGACTCAATTGGCCGAATCTTCATGTGTTTCTCAACGCGCTGCAGCAGGCTTTGCGCCTCGGGGTGCTGCTGCAAAAACTCCGCCAGCTCCTTCACTTCGCCTGGAGACAAACGGTCCGCCAGATACAGCAAAATCTTTTTTAAAGTCAGATCCATCTGCCACCTCACAGCCGCATTTGCGTTTCATTTCCTTAATTAGTGCAAAAAACCACAAACTTTCGTGCGTTTTTTTTCAGCAGACTGTTGCACAAAGGCGGTACAATTTAACACAAACCCATCATTGCCATAAACTTGTGACTACTTCACCAACCCTGGCCCTTTTCGCTGGGCACAGGGTCTGACAAGATACGCATAAGGTATTTCAGAAGGCTTCCTAGCCCCTACCGGCCAGGCCCTAACAAATACTTGCCAGACAGATAGGGGATATGGATATCCTCATGACTTTTTATGCCGTGCAGGGGTCATCGCTTTGGGTGGAATTAGCCTCGTAACCGGAGCCACGGGCTTGCTGGGCAGCCATGTGGCAGAACAGTTGGTTCGTCGTGGCGAACGCGTTCGGGCCTTGGCCCGTGCTAATAGCGACCGATCCTTCCTCAAAACTCTGGGCGTGGAAATTTTTACAGGCGACCTCGAAACCAACCAAGGTCTCGAAGCTGCCACCCATGGGGTTGATCGGGTTTTCCATTGCGCTGCCCGGGTGGGCGAATGGGGCGATCCAAAGCAAATTCGCGCCCAAATTGTTGATCTCGCCCAAAACCTGAAAAACGCCTGCCAACTATCTGGCAGCCCCCGCGTGGTTCATGTCAGCTCTGTCACCGTATATGGCAAACCTAATGGCGCGGGCCCTTGGAGCGAATCCGAACCTCTCGGCCAAAATGTCTACCGCTCTAACCATTACTGCCACGCCAAAATCGCCGCCGAAGAAGTCTGGAAAAACTATGGCGGCGAGGTTGTTATTGTCCGCCCAAGCTGGATCTACGGCCCACGCGACCGCGTCACGCTACCCCGTGTGATTAAAGCTTTTCTCAGCGGCCGCTTGGCGCTTATTGGAGATGGCTCAAATCCTTTGAACCTCGTCTTCGCACCCGATGTTGCCGATGGTTGCCTGCGCGCCATGGACAAGGCCCCCGATCGCCAGGTCTACAATCTGAGTAGCGCTGGCCAAGCCTCGGTCAAGGCATTCATGGACACTCTGGCCGACCAGCTTGGGCTGCCCCGCGTGACCCGCAGCTACCCCCTTGGCATGGCAAAGGGTTTGGCTATTTTCAGCGAGTTTGTCGGCAAGCTCATTCGCATGAAACGCCCCCCTCACCTCACCCGCTACAATTTGGGCCTTCTCACCCGCCCGTGCCTTTTTTCAACAGAAAGTGCGCGCCTCGAATTGGGCTGGCTCGAAAAAACATCCCTTGAAGAAGGGGTTTGCAAAACCCTCGAATGGCACTGGCGGGACCTGCCTCCAACCGCCCCCGTTCGTAAACAAAAAGAAGGCGAACTCGCCGCTGCTGAAAAAAACACTAACCCGGCAAGCTGAAGGAAACATCATGGGTTTTGGCGAACGATTGACTGAGGCGACCCGCAAGGCCGGTACACCACTCTGCGTGGGGCTCGACCCCCGCTGGGAATCCCTCCCCATCGAGCTGCGATCCAAGCGCGGTGGTGAAACCCCCGAGTCGCTCGAGGCCCTTGCCGATGCCTATGAGGAATTCAGCCTCGCAGTGCTAAATCTGGTCCACGGCCTCACAGGCGTGGTCAAACCCCAAATGGCCTTTTACGAGGCCGCCGGAACTGCCGGCCTCGTCGCGCTGGCGCGCGTGATGCAACAGGCCCGAGCCATGGGATATATAACTATACTCGATGGCAAAAGGGGTGATATTGCCAGCACTGCCGAAGCCTATGCCCAGGCAGGCCTTGGCGGTGCCCGCCACGGCAAAGGCCTTTTTCCCGTCTGGGGAGCCGACTCACTCACCGTGAACCCCTACCTGGGAGCCGATTCCGTCGAACCCTTCATCGATGAGGCCCGCCGGGTCGAAGGGGGACTCTTCATCCTCGTCCGCACAAGCAACCCAGGCAGCGGTCTCTTCCAAAATCTCGATTGCCAAGGCGAGCCCCTTTGGCAAAGGGTGGCAAGGCAAGTAAAAGCCTGGGGCCAAGTTAGTTCAGGCGAAGCCAAACTGGCCGATGTGGGCGCCGTAGTCGGCGCCACTCAACCAGCCGAGTTGGCTTGGATGCGGCAAAATCTCCCTGCGGTTCCCCTACTGGTTCCAGGCTACGGCGCCCAAGGTGGCGCCCTCGATGCCATCAAACCCGCCTTTGGCCCAAACGGCTCAGGTGCAGTCGTCAACAGCTCCCGCGCCATCCTCTTCCCCTACCAGCCAGATGCCACGGATTGGCGCCAAAAAATTCATCACGCCGCCCAAAAATCTGCAAAAGAACTTGCGAACATCAGCGGAATGGCGGGTACTTGATGGCCACATTGGCCCGGCTGGGTGGTTGGGCCAATCAATATTCGGCCTTGTCATGGCTGCTGGGTGCCTTGGCAATAGTTTCCAGCCTCATCCCTTCGCCAATCCCAATCAATAATCAGATAACCGGGCGTATCCGCACACCTAAAGGCCCGGCGTCTGGAGCCTTGGTCTCTCCAGCCAGCCACTCAGGCTTGGCTGCTCATACTGATCTATCTGGCAACTATTCAATTCCCCGTCAGGGACAATTCAATTGGATTGCTGCCTTGGAAGGCCATTACCTGGAACCAACCTCAGGGGGTGACCTGCTACTGACCCCACTCCCCAAAGACCATCCTGATTCGCCATGGATTGATCCCACTCCGGGCGCCTCAACCAAAGCTTGCGGCAACTGCCACCAGCAAGCCTTCGCTCATTGGCAAAACTCAGCTCACCAAAAATCCGCTTCGGGCCTCATCTTGCAAAATATGCTGGCCCAACCCACTGGCAATCAAAACTCTTGGCACTTGCTGGCAACCCACCCCGAAGGCGCTGCTGCCTGCATCGCCTGCCATGCTCCAGGACAATCTTCCCTCAATGCCGAATTGCCACTCCAAGGCCCGCTATCGGGAACTCACTGCGACCTATGTCACAAGGTCAAGGCTTTGGCTTCAGGCACACCCGGCCTCACCCACGGCAGAGACCTTTTCGAATTCGCCCGCCCCGCCACTTCCCAGCGCCCGGTGGTCATTGGCCCCCTGGTAGATTCAACCCGTGAAAATGTCGCGTATTCAAGCCTTTTCAAAAAAAGCCAAATCTGCTCACCCTGCCACGAGGGAACTGTTCTCGGGGCCAAGGTCTACACCTCGTTCTCCGAATGGCAGGCATGGGGGGGCAGCCAGACCTGCCAAGACTGCCACATGCCTGCCATTAGCCCTAGGGAACACCATCACGAAATGTCGGCTTCCCTGGCGCGTCAAACAGGCGGCCTGCGGGCCCGCTGGTCAACCGAAAAATCTCCTAACGCTCTGATAGTTCATTTGGATATATGGGCCGAAGGCTTGGGTCACGCCTTGCCCACAGGCCACATTGATAGGCACATTCTCGGAACCATCATGGCTACCGATGCCAACAACCGCCCACTTAATTCCCTGTCGGCTGACAATCTAGTCCCGGCATGGGCCTCCGGTTTACCCAACTCAATCCCAGGCTTTCTGCTGGCCAGATGGCAGCAGATCAATGGCACAGCACCACACCCATTCTGGATGCCGGGTGGCAATTGGTACGACTCCCGCCTGCTGCCCGCCAGCCGCCAACACTTCACCTGGAAATTTCCACCGCAAACTTCCAAGCTACACCTGCGCATCGAGCATCGCAGGGCCTGGCCCGAATTGCTCCGGCAGAACAACCTCACTGTCCCAAGCGAGGTTCTATGGGATGAAACCCGCAACCTGAATTAGGGTTCCTTCTCTCGCATGTGTTATACGGGCATCAGGCTCACAGCCTGTCCGATCCACCGCCGTGCATCCGTTTCCTGCTCGCTCTCGGCAATAATGCGGGCAATCGGCTCGGTATTGCTCGCCCGCACCTGAATCCAGCCTGCCGCACTTTCCAGCCGCAAACCGTCCCGCTCATCCGCAGTCCAATCCGGCCAGTTCCGTTTTAAGGCGGCAAGCCATGCCGGCAAATTCTCGCGCACTAAGGGAGTTTTATCTTTCAGGATCACTTGCTTGGGCAACGCATCAATTGCCTCGCGCAGCTTTTTCCCAGACAAGGCCAGACTTCCCAACACCAGCGCCATGCCCACAAACGGGTCTCGCACCCAACCTACCCGTGGATCCATCACCCCACCATTCCCCTCACCGCCCAAAACCGCCCGGTGAGCTATCATTCCATCCACCACATGCGCCTCACCAACCGGGGTCCGAATGCAGGCGCATCCCCGTGACTGGGCAACCATCTCAGACAACCGGCTTGTCGACAGGTTGATCACCAGCGGCCCAGGTCGACGGGCCAAAATCCCGTCTGCGGCTAGTGCCAGTGTGTATTCCTCTCCCGGAAAATTGCCTTCCCCATCCAGTATCGCCAACCGGTCCGCATCCGGGTCCAACACAAAACCCAAATCCACTCCCGCCCCACGAACTACCGAAGCCATCGAGGCCAAATTGTCCCCGGTGGGTTCAGGCGGGTGAACAAAGTCACCATCCGCTTCGCAGTGCCAAGGTACCGTTTCAACTCCCAATTCGCCCAGCAGTTTCAGTGCTAGGGGTCCCCCTGCACCGCCATTGCCGTCTACCAACACCCGAAACCCAGCCTGCCGAATCGGGTTCAATATTCCATCCTGCCTGGCAGCCTCAACAACCGCCTCCACATGCCAATCAAGTGCTTCATGGCAACTGCGAACCTTGCCGCATCCGTCCCAGCCGGCTGGCAAAAACCGGGTATCACCAAGGTATGCATCTCGTACCCGCCCAGCCGGCCCGGCCGGCAACACCCGCCCATCGGGCCCGAACAGTTTGAGCCCGTTGTAAGGCGATGGGTTGTGGCTGGCAGTGACATGCAAACCACCCGCTGCCACAAGCCTTCGCACCGCCACACCAACAGTAGGAGTGGGAACGATCCCCAAATCAATGACCTCCCGCCCCGCTGATTCCAAAGCCGCACTCGCAAGCCGCATCAGCCACCGCCCTGATGGACGGCTGTCTCCGCTCACCGTGACCGCTCCAGGTTCCAAATTCGCCGCCAGCGCCTGTGAAAACCGCAGCGCTGCGTTCGCATCCAGGCTCTCCCCCACAATCCCGCGCACGCCCGAAATACTGACAATCAATGCCTCAGCCATGTTGTTCAACTCCAAACCGGTGAACACTTCAGCCGTTAATTCTCATCTGACTTCTAGCGCAGTTCTTTTGACCGGCTTTTTGCCTGTGAAATCCGCTCCGCAACCTCCCGCCCATGTTCCGGGGTTGGCAGCCGACTGAAGGCCTCGCGCTTGTCCTCTTCGGCCTCCGCCTCTTTTCCAAGAAACGCCCGCACAAACGCCCGGTTGGCCCAAGTGTCGTAAGACTGCTGCAACATGGGATTGGCTTTAAAAAGATTGATGGCCCGCGTGAAATCCACTTCCGCCAAAACAAACGATTCCCGCTTCAGATTCTTTTCGCCATCCACCAAATGGCACAGACCGCGCAACAAAAAAATCGTGGGGTTGTTGGGCTCGGCCTCAGCAAGTTGGCCAAACTCAATCAGCCACGGGCCAGGTTCCGCCCTCAATCGCGATTCCAGCGAATCATCCAGCCCGCGCCAGTTCAAATACAGCTCCAGCATCACATCCTGCGCCATGGCCTGACGCAGGTCACTTTTTGAGCGCTCCTTCTCACCGGTTTTTGCCAGCAACATCCCTCGCTCATAAAGCCCTTCGGTTAATTGGGTGCGTCCGCCAAGCAAACGGTCCAAATCTGCCAAGGCTGCCGGATTTTTGCCAAGGGCTATTTCGCACCGTGCCCGCTCGAGCAACGCCTCCGGCAAATCTGGCTGACTCGCAAGCAACCGGGTCAATAATTCCAAAGCCTTGGCCGGCTGCCCTTTGGCAAACTCCAACCGCGCCAACTCAACGGGCGACGAACCACTACCCGAGTCCGTCTCTTGTGTGCGGGGAAGGCGCTTCGCGCACCCAGCCATCTGGGCGCAAGCCATTAGCATGCACACCCCTAGGCACCGCCAAAAAATGGTCGCAGGCTTCACTGGGATCATGCCTCCCTAATTACCGACAGATTAGCTGGCGCAAAAACTACACCACTAGGCTATCCGTTAGTATCGGTTGCAGCTGTGGTTTGGGCCACAAGCTCCCCGTTTCTGACCCAAATTTAAACCGCTAACTGACCATAAAAAGACAAACGACTCTAATTTCATGAAAACTTTGGACCTTTGTCCAAATCAGTGATCGTCGAAGGGCAGAAAACTTCAATCCAAGCGGCCTTCTCGCCCAAATCAAACAAACCAAATGCCCTTTTAATCGTTAAAATTAAAAAAATGTGTTTTCGGGTTTCCATCGAAAATTATCGCCAAAATTACCCAAGCCGCCTGAAAGACACCGCAAAAAGCCCTGTAATTCCAGAGTCCCCACTTTAATAAAACTAAAAATTCTTTCAAAAACCCTCAAACTAAGGCACGCCCCAAGCGTCTCAACTAATTCAAATATCCCATTTTGCACCTTGACTACTTTCTCTCCCGGTTTAACTTTACAGTGCAGCAAGCGCAAATCGCCTATGTTATCTATTCGGCGGTGGCCTTGTGGAACGAAGAGGCAGGTAGGTTCCTGCTTTTGTTTGGTTGAGTTGTTTCATCTGGAGAGTCCCTACTCATGTTTAACGTAGTTTTGATGGCTGCCCTCGCAACCGGTACCCAAACCCCCGACTTCTTCTTCAAGAACCGTCGCTCCTGCAAGAGCGAGACAGTTGCTTGCACCACCGAAGTCATGGTCAAGGGTAGCGAAGTTAAGGGTGGCCAAGCCGCCGCTGCTCCCGCAACCAAGGGCCAAGGCGCTCAGGCTCCTGCCGCTGGTTCCAAGGGTGGCGAAGGTGCTAAGGGCCAAGGCGCCCAAGCTGCAGGTGCTAAAGGTGCTCAAGGCGCCGCTGCTCCCGCAACCAAGGGTCAAGGCGCTCAGGCTCCTGCCGCTGGTTCCAAGGGTGCTCAAGGCGCTCAAGCTCCTGCTGGCAAAGGCTCCAAGTAATAACCTTTCGGTTTAGGAACTCAACCAAGCAAGGATGCCAGATGGCAACCGGGGGAACTCGCTCAAGCGGGCTCCCCCGGTTGTTTTTTCACACCCACCCTGCTTGAAATCCGTTGGCCAAAGCAACTGCGAGGGGTAATCTCTAGTCTGGTTTTCTCTCCGGCCATACCTTTGCATAATTGGAAACTGGCATGGCACAAGTGGTCTTTGCGGCGCTACTCACCGCCTTGAGCGCAGTATTGCTCATGTCGGTTCAGCCCTTGGCGACCAAAGACTGCCTGCCGCTTCTGGGTGGCACACCCGCCGTTTGGGCCATTACCCTCGTTTTCTTCCAAATCACACTCCTTCTAGGCTATGCCACCGCCATTCCGCTGGCCCGCATGGGCACTTTAGCCCGCTGCCTCATCCTCACCCCGACTTTGGCCCTGGCACTCTGTTTTCTTCCTCCCCGCATTGATCCCGAAGCTCTTGCCGCCACCATGGGTGAAAGCTGGCCTTGGTGGCCTCTTTTACTGGCCTTGGCACGCGGCTTTTTCTTCCCGGTACTTGCCATAAGCATGTCGGCACCTCTGGTGCAGGCATGGCTTGCAAAAACTCGCCAAGGGCTCGACCCAACACCTCTCTACGCCGCCAGCAATGGGGGAAGCTTGGCCGGCCTATTAGCCTACCCCCTCCTGCTCGAACCACTTTTTAACCTCAACCAGCAAGGCCTCCTCTGGTCGGTTGGACACGCCCTTTGGTGCACGGGTATTGTGGGCAGCGCCCTTTGGTTTCGCCCAACTCACTCTGGCCCCGCACTAACACCTCAGCCCAAACCAACACCGCCCGACCAATACCCTTGGAAAGTTTGGTTGGCCGCATCCGCATTCCCTTCCATGCTGATGGTCGCCCTCACTACCCATCTGGTAACCGATGTCGCCGGCGCCCCACTTCTGGGGATTTTGCCCCTCGCCATTTATCTGGTTTCTTTCATCCTCGCCTTTGGAAGTTCAAAAGCCTCGGCCTCACCCGCCTGGCTCTCTCGGGCACAGGTTCTCTCCGCCCTTATCCTGGCGTTGCTCTGGGGGGTGGGAAGCGTGGAGGTCCGTGGAGGACTTGCATTCCCTCTACTCCTCGCCCACTTGGTTTGCTTCCTACTACTCACTTGGGGAACTCACCGCCGCCTAGTGGAAACCCGCCCTACCCCCGAGGGGCTCCCTTGGTTCTACTTCGCCCTAAGCCTGGGCGGCGTGCTCGGTGGCATTGCGGCGGCCCTTCTCGCACCCATTCTCCTTTCCCGCGCTGGTATTTGGGAATACCCCATCGCGCTGGCCGGTTGCTGCCTGTTTCAACCAGGTGGCCCCATTTTCTGGACAAAAGGAGACCCCCTCAGGGTTGCCATAGCCGCACTTGCGGCTACGGCTTTGGCCGCCTTGGCCTGGATGCTTGATCTTGGCCCGGGAGGCCCTCGCTGGGCCCTGATTGTGGGCCTACCCCTCTTAGCCGCCCATTTGGCTTCCTTCAGGCCCGGTCTGCACACCGCCCTCTTGGCTATCGCCCTCCTGGTGGCCAAGCTTGCGCCCGACCCCACAGGCAGGCTCATCTGGCAAGAGCGTTCCTTCTTTGGTTTGGCCCGGGTCGAACAAACCAATGGCCCATCAAAAGGTGAAACCATCACCCGCTTGGTCCATGGCGGCACCATTCACGGCCAAGCATGCCCCTCCTGGGTGGATAAACAGGGCAAAGTCATCCCCCTCGGCTATTACCACCCGCGAGGACCTGCAGGTGACCTGCTTAGCCTTCCAGAAGGTTCAATCCGTCGCCAACGCGTCGCCGCCATCGGCCTGGGCGTTGGTGCGCTGGCATATTACGCCCGTCCAGGAGAGGATTGGACTTTTTTCGAAATCGACCCGCTGATGGAGCGCTTGGCGCGTCGTGCCGAATGGTTCCCCTACCTCCAAAATTGCCAAGGCACCTGCAAAGTTGCACTGGGAGATGGCCGCCTGCGCCTCGCTTCACAACCCCAGGCCACCTTCGACCTGATCATCCTCGACGCCTTCAGCTCAGATTCCATCCCCGCCCACCTGCTCACCACCGAGGCAATGGCCGTCTACACTGCCAAACTCGCCCCGGGTGGAAAGATTCTGGCCCACATTTCCAATCGCTATCTCGACCTCTTGCCAGTCCTTTCAGGCTTGGGCCAAGAGTCTGGAATGCCCGTACTAACCTGGTGGGATTCCAGTAGCCAAGCCCAAGGCGATGCGGCAAAAGGCTGGATGGCCTCGCACTGGGTAATCTTGGGCGAAAGACCCAAAGGCCTCAAAGGCCTTTGGACACCACCCCAAAACAACTCTCCAATTGTGCAGTGGACCGACGCTCACGCCGCACTCTGGCCCCTGGTCCGCTCAAGCAATTCTGAAGATTGAACCTAAATCCAAATCGCTTTTTTCCTGCACAAACCATCTTTCAGTTATTTCCACGAATTGCCAATCTTTTTGAATTCATGGCAGGGTGGTACGAATTTTTCAGGCTATCGTTTGGGGCTTTCAAAAAACAAAACTAATTACCTCTCTTAGCCTTGAGGTACTACCTCATGCTGATTATCAAAAAGAAGGAATCCTCTGGAATTGGCCGGAGAGTTTGGCTCATTTTTTCCCTTTCGAAGGTTCGCACATGGCAAATTATCCAGTCCAAGATGTTGAGGGAATCGGCCCCGTTCGCGGCGAGGCGCTTCGCAACGCCGGCATTAACGATACCGACAAATTGCTGGCCGCCACCAAGACCCCCAAGCAGCGCCAGGAATTGGCAGCCAAAACTGGCATCTCCGACGCCCACATCCTAAAATTTGCCAACATGGTAGACCTCTACCGCATTCAGGGGATTGGCTCCGAATACTCCGAACTGCTCGAATCCTCTGGGGTCGATACGGTTGTCGAACTCTCCAAGCGTGTCCCCGAAAACCTCCACGCCACACTCGAAAAAGTGAACACCGAGAAAAGCAAAACACGCCGTACACCAACCCAGGTAGAAGTGACCCAATGGGTCGCCCAAGCCAAAACCCTTCCCCGTGTGCTCGAATACTAATTGCCGGGCAAAACCTTCGCATGCTGCCACTCTGGGGAGAAAAATTTCTCCCCAGAGTCTTTTCAAGTTCCCACTCGGCAATTTTTTGGGCAATATTAAAGTTGGTTCCGTTTTGCCCAGTCGAATCACTACCAAAACTTTACGGCAACATAGCATGCTAACCCCTGTCAGCTTGCTCACCCGCATTCAAATGAGTTCCAGCGATGCCGACTGGACAACCTTCTGCAAACTCTATTACCCACTAGTTCAGCAATGGATCAAACGCTCTTCAAACCAAGTCGAACAAAATGAAACCGAGGACTTGGTTCAGGAGGTATTTCTCGATGTTCACCGTAATATCAGCCACTTCATCCGCCACAAGACCGGCTCTCTAAGAAGCTGGCTTCGCTGCATCCTTCACTCAAAACTAACCGACCTCAGGCGAAAACAATTCCCCGATTTGGTCAATTTTACTGAGTTGCAAGAACTCATCATCGCTTCCTCTTCAGGTGCCTTCGAGGAAACAAAACTTTACGAAGATCTCTTCGAAAAAGCATGCAATATGACCCAAGTTGATTTCACACCCTCGACATGGGAAGCATTCTTTCGCACCCAAATTCAAGGCGAAGACCCTCAATCAGTTGCCCAAATCATGAATATCACCCGCAATGCGGTTTATATGGCCCGATTCCGCGTCCTAAAACGCATGGAAGAGGTGCTCGACCACTTATTGGGCTAGGAAACAGGTCCCAAGTAAGCCCAAAATTACCTTCACCCCACCACTAATCCAACCAATTTGCCAAATCTCCTGAAAGATTTCCCAAAACCAATCGGTATTATTTAAGCGGGATAAGCTAGAAGCGTCAGACTTGGGACCATCGTCCTACCCAACTCTGGCGCTTTTAGCCCTCCAGCCCTTGGCCCCTCTCTCGCTAGTTATCCCTTCGTACCGCCTTTTTAGTCCGTCCTTCTGCGTTTAGCCGATTTCAACCCATCCCTTAAAGCTTGACACAGCATGACCACTTCTAACTGTAGTCTTGAAAACACCAGCCAACCAGACAAAAATTCGCCTCCCATATGCCCGGATGATCAAACCCTAGCTCGGCTTTGCAGAGGAAAGGCTGACGCACTCGAAACCGACCGTTTTATCCTGCACCTCGAAAATTGCCAACTTTGCCCCGATCGGGCTGATGACATCTGGAAAACAAGTTCCAGCCCCAAAACTGCAAAAATCACTACTCACTTGAATTTTGCTAGCCCACCAAATGGCTTGAGCAATCTCCTCGCACGGGCCGAGCTTGAGCGTAGCGGGGTCGCCTTTCTACCACCTTCACCAAATACACGCGCTTTAGGCAGGCTTGGCGGTTATGACCTCCTCCGGGTTATTGGCACTGGCGGGATGGGCATCGTCTTCGAGGCACTCTCGCCAGATTCACCCACCCGAATTGCGCTTAAAACCCTCAAGCAAGGCCCCACTGCCACCACCGCGACTAGGCAACGATTCCTGCGCGAAGCCCGCTCAATTCAATCGGTACGCCACAACGGCCTAATCCCAATCCTCGATACCGGAAACGATGCCAACATCCCCTTCATGATCATGCCTCTCCTCGAAGGCCAAAATTTTGAACGACTCATAGCCCGCCAGGCTCCGTTGAAATTTGAACTGGTCGTTGAACTCGCGCGCCAAATCTGTCAGGCACTCCATGCCGCCCACCAAGCAGGCGTCGTCCACCGCGACATCAAACCTTCAAACCTTTGGCTCCAACCACCCGATCCTTCCCACCCACATGGTCGCGCACTTCTGCTCGATTTCGGCTTGGCGCAAGCTGAAGACGTGGATGCCACCCTCACCTCCATAGGCGTCACCCTGGGCACCCCGGGATATCTCTCACCCGAACAAGCTGAAGGCAAAGCCCGCGTGGGCCCGGCAAGCGATTTGTTCAGCCTCGGTTGCGTCCTATACGAGATGGCCAGCGGGCGAAAAGTCTTCCCCGGTGTCACCACCATGGAGATTCTGCGAAATATAGCAGCTTTCAATATCGTGCCGCCCAATCGTGGCCAAAAAAGATTCCCGCCTAAGCTAAATTCTCTCATTTTATCCCTATTAGATCACAATCCAAAAAATCGACCCACATCCGCACAAAACCTACTCGCCAAACTAGAAGACCCCAACTTGCTCTTGCAACCCTTGATAACCCGCCGCAGCATTATCATCACTGCAAGCGCCCTCTCAGTCGCGGCTATAACCCACTCTGTTTGGCGTGCCTACCAACCCAAACCAATTTCCCAACTGAAACCAACACACAGCTTCTCCCTGCCGGGTGCTACCCATTTCTGTCTGGCAAATAGCGGGGATCCCAAAAGACCAACCAATGAGGTTATTTGGGCCGATTCCAGTGGCAACCTCCACAGAATTCTTCTCGATGGGTCACCATCCGAACTGATGGAAAATGTGGGAAACAATATTCATAAGCTGGTAAACGGCGGGTCCTCAGTCGGAATTTGCGACACTGCCGGCGTGGTTCAATTCCTCGATTTCGGTAACAATGTTCGTGCAAAACGTAAAATCAGCTCGCCTTTGCCCCATTCCTTGTCCGACCCACCAGCCGACTTTGTTTTCGATCCTTTGGAAAGCCGGTTCCTGCTGGCCCTCGGTGATCAAATCTCCATCTGGCCCCAATCCAGGAATGCCCAAACAGATTACTACTCACCCCGTTGCCGGGCCAGAGTAACAAGCTTCATCCCATGCCCTCCCACAGTTGGAAAATCCCGCCACATCGCAATCTCCATGGAAGACGGCACCCTAGGATTTCTCAATAATGGCAACCTGCTTCTCTATCAGGAAGCAATCATGGAAAACCCGATGGATTTCCGAATCGCCATCCGCCATGACGGGGTTGAGGCCGCCGTGTGGGATCTCTCAGGCCGTATCTTTTTTCTTCAGGCCGACAGCTTCACCCATCGTCTGCGCTCATCAACCCTGCAAGGAGTGCAATTGCCTAGCTTGATAGCAGGCCAACAAATCGAGGCTTCGTCCCTCCAGCCCATTTCCATCAACTACGCCTTGGGCGGAAACTTAATGGCATTGCTGGGTAATTTCAATCACAAAAATCACGCCCTCTTGTTTCACTCTACAAGCCAAAAAATTGTCGCCCAACTGGCAGTCGAAAACCCTCTTGAAATGATCGTTGACAATCATGACCTCTGGATTCTAGACAGCCATGAAACACTGCATCTCTTCGAACCCAGCACACATCTCCTCTACTGACCATTTCAAAAAGCAAATAGCCACCGGCCCCTCACAAGGCCGATGGCTTCCTGAATAAATTTAATTCAATCGACCAGGACTACCGCCGCACACCAGCCAAAAACATCCGCTTCGACAGGGGCAGGGCCACCGCGTTTTGGATCAGCGCGAAGTCATAGTTCACACCATCTTGGTTGGTGTTCAAGCTCACTGTCATGGTCGTGCTACTCAGAACACTTCCACCCAAGTTGCCAGTTTTCGCTGAACTCGAGGTGTATCCGTTCGGGGTCACTTGGGTCACCGAATAGCTACCCGAACGCAGCGGGTTAAAGGAATAGTGCCCACCAAGGGCCGAAACAGTCGTCATGCTCACAATCTGGCCCAGGTCATTGTTGCCGGCCAATCGCAGCGTCACACCAGATACACCTACTTCACCTGCATCGCGTACGCCATTCTTGTTCGCATCCAAAAACACCACGCCCGAAATCGATGATTTCAAGGCTTTGCCAAACAGGTAAGACTCGCCCACCATTCCCGAACCCAAAGTGATCTGCTGGATCTGCTCAAAGGTGTTTGCTACCACCCCTCCGGCCGCACCTGCCCGGGCCGATTGCGCCAGCCATGAGCCCGAAGTCGGGTTGGCAACCGTGTAAACCCCAGGTTTCAAGTCGCCAAACTCAAACCAGCCAAACTCGTCGGTAATTACCGACTTGCTGGCCCCACCGGTCAATTGAACCGTCTGCCCGGCAATACCTTGCTCGTCTGCGTCCTGCCAACCATTCCCATTCATGTCTGCATACACGGTGCCCGACAGACCCGCGCCAACATATTGCCCAAACTGATATTCAACTCCAGCGTCGCCGCTCTTCACCTTGATGCCACTAACTGTCAAGGTGCTCACCGTGCCACCAAGGTTGCCCGCCTTCGTAGATCCCGCCACATTTTTGTCCAGCAGCGTCGAGATGACCTTGTAGGTTCCGGGCCGCAAATCAGTGAACTCAAACCGCCCATCATAACCCACCACTAGTTCCTGGCTCACCACAGCACCGGTGTCCGCGATGCCGCTCAATCTCACCATGGCGCCCTCTGCACCATAATCACCAGCATTCAGCACACCGTCAGCCATCGCATCGATGTAGCTGGTGCCACGCAAGCTAGCCGCTTTCACCTCGCCAAAGTTCACATTCGAAAGGCCGTTCAGCCCCAAAGTGATACCCACACTGTCGGTACCAATGGTTCCCGGCAACACTGTGGTGCCAATTGATTCAAAACCATCCAAATATCCAGATGGCTGCACTGGCTCCACCACTAGGTAAGAACCAGCCTGAAGCATCCGGGAAGGAATGAAATTGTAAACCACTTCCAATTCAAGACGACCTTGAGTGGTGATCGAACTCATCAGGTTGGTGTTCGATTCCTGCACCGAGGTGCCGCGGGCTGCCGCGCGCAGGTTCACCATGCCCGTGCCTGTCCATGCCGACAAGCCTTGGGCCGCTGTCACTTGGCTGGTGGATATCACATCCATGGTGCGAGCGCCCGGGTTGAAACCGCTGGCCCCGCCAAAATCCACCGAGCCATCAAAGGCCGCCATGGTCGCACTATACAGGTTGGGACCGGCCAATCCTTCAATGGTCCCGCTCGGCCCAAGCACAAATAGCTTGTTGTTCAGGGTCAACTTGGCGGTCGATGCATCAGTGTCAAGGTTCTCAACCTTCACTGAGGAGGTAACCTTCCCGTTCACCTTCAGATCAACCTGTGTCAGCGTGCCCAAAGCCGGATTGAAGGCGTTGATGCTCGACTGCCCGCTCCATGCACCTTTCAAATTCTCAAAGACCAATTTTTGCGCGATCGACTTCGAAGATGTTCCCGCGGACATATCCTGGTCAAATCGATACTGGCCCGTGCTGTCTGTTGTGGCGCTGCCCACCATCACACCCATAGGCGTGCGCAGCTCCATGTTCACGCCCGCCAGAGCCGCCTCACCAGCATCCCGCTGCCCGTTACTGTTGGCATCATTGAAAACAAAACCACTAACCACAGGCCCCAAGGCGGCCGGAACTGCCCGGTCTTCCAGTGCTTCCAGCCCAATTCTAACCTTGCGCCTTCCACCCGCGGGTTTATCCCCCCTGGCTGCAAAAAGCTCTTTCACAACAGATAAGAATTTGAAATGGCTCTTGATCGAATGAAACATGGTCCCGGCCTCCTAGCCTGGATGCGACCCTTCCATGGGCCACAAGTCGAAATCAAGAAACATCAGGTTGTTTATCAGGGTGGCAAAGGCCTCCGCCCAACAACTCTGGATGGTTTGCTTAGTACTTCAGCTCAAGCCCCAAGGTGATACCCTGAGCCCAGAAGTCGGTGGTGGTATACTGGCGATAAGGCGGGCCAGCAGAAGTGGTTGACGGTGGCAATTGCGCTGGGTTGACCTGGGTGTCAATCATGTTGCCAGCGCGGGCCACATTGGTCCAGTAAATCAGGTTGTAGCCAACCATCATCTTCACATTCGAATTGAAATTGTACCCAACCCCCAATCCTAATTCGGGAACAAATGAGGTCTCGCTAAAGTTAAATGCCCCAATGTTCGATCTCTGCCCCAGCAAACCACCTGTGTAGTTGGTCACCGCGCCATTAGCGCCCGTCACCGTGGTGTTGCCCAAAATGTTCGCATGCACCTGGTTGGTACCAGCGGCCAACTTTAGCGTGGTGTCAAACTGCCAACGGTTCAGGTGCAGACCCAAAATACCGCCTATCTGGCCACCATAAAAATTGTTCTGGGTTGAAAACTGGTCCATCACCGTGATACCCGATCCTGCCGTACCTTCTGGGAATCTGTTACCGTCTCCGCCGTAGGCATACAGGTTTTCGGTCAGGCTCAAGCGGTCACGCAAACTCAGGTACTTGAACCCTGTGATTGCGTCCAAGGTCCAATACTGCCCGCGAATCAGACCATAACGCAGGTTCAGGTCGCCACCATAAAATTGTGTTATTTCCTGAATCTTGAAGCTGCCACCCAATATCCCCGGAGCCGCTACCAACTGCGCATTTTCTGCTCCAGTTTCCGAGTTCAAAAACGGTCGGCCAATGGCTGGCGAATTGTACGACTGGAATATGTCGGTGCTAGTGTTTTGCTCCACGCCAAACAGGCTGGTATCCATACCAATGCCTTGGTCGTCCGTGAACCACATGCCTAACTGGCCACGGGCACCCGAAAGAACATCGTTGTTCACCGTTGATGGGCTCACCACCACCGGACTTTCAAAACTATTGGTCCCGGTATTATAAGGCCCCTGGATGGCTAATGGAGGCAGGCTGTCTCCCTGCAAGCCCCAAGCAATATATTCCAAGTTGCCCCAGAATCGGTTGCGGTGCAGGTTGTGCTTATCTTCGCCAAAACATTCCAAACCGCATGCCTCGCCACCAATCAACTTGGCCTTGGTGCGGTTCCACCAGGTCGCCGTCGGGTCTGACCCGGAAATGATATTGCCATTCTCATCGATCACCGTGCCTGCTGGCAGCCCAGATATATTCCCAGGCACGCTCGCCCCACCTGAGAGCGGCATCGAATTCACCGGCCCATCCATAATGGTTGGCCCGTTGACAATATCCCCCGGCTGGATCGGGCGAACCGTTCCGCCACGGGTCGCCGCAGAATACATGCCAGCACCTGTGCTGGCCCCGCTGAACACCCTAGTACCAGTCTTGGGCTGCTCGACAATTTCATTGGGCAAGGGTTGACGCATTGTCCCCATGGGGCCCATCGGGTTCGTCGTCATTCCAGGCTGGCTGGTTCCCAAAGGGGTGCTAAGTGCCCTCGGCATCGGTGCCGTTCCCATGGGAATGGGCGCACTCCCAGACATTGGTGGCATATCAACCATCGGCTTGCTTGTTGCCAACGGCTTCGGCTGGTCTTGTCCAAACCAGTTCAAGAAACCCGAGGCAGGCATGATCGCTGGGTCAACCTGCGGTTGGCTCACACCTGGCGTGTCGGGCAAAATGCGCGGCTCGCCCAAACTCACCACTGGCATACCCAATTTGGCAATAGGGGCCCGGTTTACCACCGCATAATGGCTGGATGGCTGCGTGAACACGGGCGCAGCTCCGGAACGGGCGATGGGTTGGATAGGTTCTGCCCCTTGAGCCATCGGAATGACTACAAGGCTGAAGGTCCAACCAGCCAATACACGCTTCCATGCGCGATTCATCCGGTACTCTCCATCCATGGGTCGGGGTGCGAATCTCGTTGCTGGTTCAAGGCTGGGCTCGGCAAATCCTCTGCCGATAATTCTGGTGCCCGTAAAGGCACCTAGCTCTCCCCTTCTCCTAAGTTCGACCACCCTTCCCAATTCCGGCCACCAAGACAAACGCTTCCCCTAAACTTCCACCGAATTCCGCATCATCCATCCGGATTTGTCCTCAAGTTCCGCGCAATCCGACTTTTTTCCCTAATTGATAAGTCCACTCTTTGATAAATTTCATTTAGACTCAAGTTTCCCTAACATCCCAAAACGGAACCAATCATGTGTCATGCCATCCTCACTGGCTGGGCCCTCACTGTGGCGCTCTGCGCCACTTCCGCCGATTGGCCCGAATTCCGTGGCCAAGGCGCCTCAGGAATTGCCCCGGGAAAACTACCCGCCCAAAATGGCAATCTTCCCCCAGCCCAATGGTTTGTGCCTATTGAAGGTCAAGGCTGGTCCTCTCCCGTTATCCGCCAAGACTTGCTAGTTCTCACCGCGGCAATTCCCGATGCCGAGCCTGCCAAAAATTGGAAGTTCATGGTTTTGGGCCTCGACCCCACTACCGGCCGCGAACGGTTCAAAACCGTGGTGTTCGAACGCAAGGCAGACACCTTGCCAAAAATTCATTCCAAAAATAGCCACGCCAGCCCCACACCTGTCCTCACAGACAAAGGCATCGTCGCCCACTTCGGCCATGTCGGAACATGCCTCGTCGACAACTCCGGCAAAATAGTCTGGAAAAAAGAGGGCCTCTATCAAAAACCAGTTCACGGCGGCGGCGCAAGCCCCGTGGTGGTAGCAGGCAAAGTCATAATCCCCTGCGATGCAACAGATCTCCAAGCCCTTCTCGCCTTCGACCTCAACTCGGGAACCGAAGTCTGGCGTCTGCAACGCAACGCCAACCCTCCACGCCCCTTTTCCTTTTGCACCGTATGCCCAAGCCTGGAAAACGATGGCACCAAACTTCTCAGCGCCGCTAGCGACATTCTCCAACAGGTCGATGCCAACTCCGGCAAGGAACTATGGCGCATGCCCTACACCGGGTATTCAGTCGTCCCCCGCCCCGTTCAGGTGAATGCCAATTTGGCCGTCTTCAGCACCGGCTACGACAAACCCAGTCTCTTGGGGGTCCGCTTGGGAGATTTGAAGGCCGGCGAAGAGCGCCTCGCCTGGACTGTTGAAAAAAATGCCCCGCTCACACCCACACCCTTGGTCTTGGCGGGTCGCCTTCTCATTCTTGCCGACAACGGTGTTTTCAGTGCGCTAAGACCAGAAAACGGCGAGCAAATTTGGCAGGAGCGCCTTTCAGGGGCCTACTCGGCCTCCCCCATCGTCGTTGGCGACCAAATCCTTACCGTGAGTGAGACCGGACGGGTGACAACTTTCACAGCCGGCGAAAAATTTGGCAAAATAGCCAGCCTAGACCTCAAGGAAAGGTCTCTGGCAAGTCCCGCTGTAGCCAATGGTTGGCTTTACATCCGCACCGAGAAGGGGCTTAGGGCTTGGAAGCTGCCTTCTTAATAAAAAGCTGCCTTCATTAAAGGCCTTGCTAAAAAATCACTCGGCGGATGAACCTTCGTCGAGTGCTTTCTCCAAAAGCCGAATCGTGCTCACTATCCCATCCATATGGGGGTTGATCCGGTGCGCTGCCCGAAAAGCCCGCAATGCAGCCGCATGGCGCCGCATGTGCATATAGGCCTGAGCCATCCCCGCTTGCGCTCCAAAATGCCACGGATTCAGTTGCAGGGTCTTCTCGCAGTCGTTAATTGCTTCCTCAAACCGCTTTGCCTTGAAATTCAAAATCGCGCGTTGGTTCCAGGCCTCGGCAAAATCCGGCGCCTCCACTATCAGCGTGTTCAGCCCTTCCATTGCCTTCCGGCGGTCGCGCAAACGCACAATCCGTCTCAGCTCTAGGCTGTGCCTAGGCTCATGGGAACGAAACCAAAGGCTCCACATGGCCTCTGCGGCCATCTGGCGAATTCCCTCATCAGCATCTTTAAGCGCCGCCGCCAAATGCGGGTTCGAGTCCCAAGTACCCAAAATGCCCAAGCAAAACGCCGCCGCATCTTTCGCCACCGGCTCACCATTGGCAAGCAAACGCTGCAAAGTACATTCCGCATAGCGCGAAGTCACTTGGTTTTGAAACTGCTCAATCGCCTTCTTGTGGTTCTTGAACCAAGAAGGAAAGCTTTCCCGGGTGCGGGGTCTGGGTATCTCCTGATACCACTGCACCAATAAAGCGCAAGCCATGCCTCACCCCACCCAGAAATGAAAAACAGCAAAAGGACGACGAAATTTGCTTTCCGCTGGCACATCGGCCTTGGGCAAACACCATCTTCCCACACACATATGCTACGGATAACACGGCCCTTCCGCCAAGGCAGGCAACCCCCTGCACCCCCTACAAACCTCTACCCCTGCCAGATTGAGAAGACCGACCGGGCTTTTTTATTCATTTCCCCCATTTTAACCGTCAGCATCCTTGGGAATGCTCCACGGCCCTTCTACACTGCATCAAGCAGCTTTGAACGATTTCCCAAAGCCCAACCAACGCCTAACCCCGCTGCGGGGTTGTTCCTCTGTGGCCTTGGTAGGCCGGTAGGTGCGAGGTGCCTTGTGAACCCAGGGAACTTTCCTACTGAGCCTGGTCACGCCGACGACACCCAGCTGGTCTTGGCTGCCCAGTCAGGAGATCGTGCCGCCTTCGGCGCTCTCGTAGAACGCCACGGCGACCCACTCTTCCGCTGGCTGTGGCACCTCACAAGGCGCCACGATCTGGCCGAAGACCTCACTCAGGAATCCCTTTTGCGCGCCTTCACCAGACTAGACCAGTTCGAGGCCGGAACCAATTTCCGCGGCTGGCTCTTCCGCATCGGCCACAACGCCCACGCCAACTGGTGCCGCTCAAAAGCCCGCAGGCGCGAAGAGACGCTGCCCCCTGGTACCGAGGGCAGGTCCCCGGGCAACCACAAGTCAGACCCCAGAACCATGGACCCCTCGTCCACCCTCGAGGATGACGACACTCGCCAACATCTGCTCGGCCTGCTCCAGGGCATGCCCGAAGATTACCGCCAAGCGCTCCTCTTAAGGGTTGAAGGCGAGCTGTCTTTCAAGGAAATCGCCGAACTGTCGGGTGTTTCAGAGGAGACAGCCCGCTGGAGAGTCTTTAAAGGGCGCCGCTGGCTGGAAGATCGCGCGAAACTTGTAGGCGAACCAGCCCCCCAATAAACACTATGGCTGCTATCAAATTAAAAAATTGCTTTTGGCCCGGAGCTTCACATGAACGATTCAACCCCTGATACCGAAATGGGCCTGGCGCCCGACTGCTTGCAAACGCGCCTCGGCTTTGGGGCTAACTCCTCCATCGCTACCCGCCACCTCCTCGATTGCCCGGCTTGCGCCGAATGGGCACTCCGCACCAATACCCTCCACCAAGCCATTCGCTCCCTGCCACCTAAGGGCGCGCCCGATCGCCTCCTCAAAGTTATCGCCCGCGCCCAAGGCCACCAAACCGGTTGGCCCTTCCGGATCGACCAGCCACACTTAACAGTGCCAGATCCCCTGCATCAAGGCATCAGCCGCCGCGCCAAGGGCCGAATCCAGGCTGTCCGAAAAATCTCCGTCGCTGCCGGCATTTTGGCCGCTCTGCTCCTCGTTTCAGTGGGCATGTGGTTTGGCCGTCACCAGGCCATGGCGCTCCGGGTCAACCAACCGGTTCTCGATGCCCCTGCCCGTTTGGCAGCCTTGCTCGAACTCACCCGTTCTTGCAGTGATGAAGTTGAAAAACTGGTTCGCACAGGCCCGACAGACAACCTCAATAGATTAAATGAAGTTGTTTTGGAAAGGCTGCCAATCAACCGGACAGCGGCCGAACTCGAACGCATCGCCATCGCACTGAAAATGCTTGCTCCCAGACTTCTCGATGCCGCAAGGGCCCTCCCCGAAGAACGCCGCAAGGAATCCCTCGCCGGCTTGGCCTCCGATTGGCAAAGACAGGAAAGCCTCTACCTTCGACTCGCCTCAGATCACAACGGCCCCAAAAACCAGCTTCAAGATCTCGCCCGCATCGCCAAAGCCGCGCGCGAAGAAGCCCTGCGAGAACACGCCCTTATTTGATCCAATAGCCAAACCATCAATGTAGAGGTACCAAGGTTTGCCAACCCAAGTGCCTCCCTGCACTAAAAACTCCTGTCAGGCTGCTTACCGTAGATTTCTTCCGCCCCCGATTTGACTTACCAAATACCTTACTTCCCTCCAGCGACTCCAAGACCACTCGCCACAAACCATTGAAAATCATCATATTGCGGCAATTGTCCACAGGGCCGCTTCCATCTCTTCCCCTTCGCCCCACTAGTTGATCAGCCCGCTTCTCACAGACTTTTGCTTTAAAACCAAACCGGTCCACCCCCTTTTCATCCAATCCCGCAGGGCCGGCTTAACCGGCTTCACAGGCTGGGAAATGTAGGCCATTTCAACCTTTTACCCAAACGCACTGTGGTGGTTACCCCCCTACTTTCGTTAGAATAACCAACTAGCGCTCAGGGTTGCTCAGCTCAACCTGAACAATTCAAGCCAACAAAAGGGCGCGCGCATGAGTTTCCATGGAGCCTACCGACTGATGGACACTACCGAGTCGGGGGCTACTTCACCCTTAAACGCCAGTTCCTTGCTGCCCCAAACCCAACTCGGCGGGTTGAACAAGGAAGACCTCTACCTCTTCAATGAGGGGCGACAGTTCAGGCTTCACCAACATTTGGGGGCCCACCCGGGCTCTGTCGGTGGCGTTCCAGGAACACGCTTTGCCGTCTGGGCACCCCATGCCGCGTCCGTTTCCGTTATTGGCGATTTCAACGGCTGGAACCGCGTGGCTCACCCTCTCACCCATTTGGGCGCCTCAGGAGTTTGGGCTGGCTTCATTCCAGGCGTGGGCCCCGGTGCCAACTACAAATATCACATCGTCTCCCACAACTCCGGTTATGCCGTAGACAAGGCAGACCCGATTTCTTTCCGTATGGAATGCCCGCCACGCACTGCCAGCGTGGTTTGGGACCTCTCCTACAAATGGAACGATAGTTCCTGGCTGGCCGAACGCGGCCAGCGCCAAAAACTAGATGCCCCTTGGAGCATCTATGAAGTCCATCTGGGCAGTTGGATGCGCTCCCCAGATGACCCGGGCCATGTTCTGGGCTACCGCGAACTGGCCCCGCGCCTGGTCGAATATGTCCGCAACCTGGGCTTCACCCATATCGAACTACTCCCCATCATGGAGCATCCATTTTACGGATCATGGGGCTATCAGGTCACCGGTTTCTTCGCACCCACCAGCCGCCATGGCACCCCTCAAGACTTCATGTTCCTGATCGATTCGCTCCACCAGGCTGGCATAGGCGTCATCCTCGACTGGGTCCCCAGCCACTTCCCCTCCGATGAGCACGGCCTCGCCTACTTCGATGGCACACACCTGTACGAGCATGCCGACCCTCGCCAGGGCCATCATCCCGACTGGAACTCCTGCATCTTCAACTATGGCCGCCACGAGGTCCGCAGTTTCCTAATCTCCAGCGCGCTATTCTGGCTCGAGACCTTCCATATCGACGCCCTTCGCGTCGATGCCGTCGCGAGCATGCTCTACCTCGACTACTCCAGGCGCGAGGGCGAATGGATTCCAAACCAATTCGGCGGTCGCGAAAATCTCGAGGCCATCGATTTCCTGCGCCAGCTCAACCAAGAGGTTTACCTCTCCTTCCCCGACACCCAAACCATCGCCGAGGAATCCACCTCATGGCCCAAAGTTACCCGCCCGGTGTGGGATGGCGGCCTCGGCTTCGGCTTCAAGTGGGATATGGGCTGGATGCACGACTCCCTTAGCCACATTCAACGCGACCCCGTCCATCGTCGCTGGCACCATCGCGAACTGACTTTCCGCGGCCTCTACCAAAACTCCGAAAACTTTGTCCTGCCCCTCTCGCACGATGAGGTCGTGCACATGAAGGGTTCCCTCTTTGGAAAAATGTTCGGCGACCACCCGAGCAAATTCGCGCAGTTGCGCCTCCTCTTCGGCTGGCAGTTCGGCCAAGCTGGTAAAAAGCTCGTCTTCATGGGCGACGAATGGGGCCAGTGCGGCGAGTGGCAACACGAACGCAGCCTCGACTGGCACGAAACTCGCGACTCCAACCACGCCGGCGTCCTCCGCTGGGTCGGCCACTTGGCCGCCTTCATGCGCTCAGAACCAGCACTGCACGAGGGCGATTGCGAGCCCTGGGGCTCCTGGTGGATCGAGCCCGACGATTGCGACAACGGTCTCATTATCTTTGCCCGCCGCGACAGGGCTGACAATTCCGTCGTTGTGGTGGCCTGCAACTTCACACCAATACCACACTCAGGTTGGCGCATCGGCTTCCCTTGGGCAGGTTCCTGGCAAGAGCGGCTCAATTCAGACTCCCTCGAATATGGTGGCACAGGCATGTCAAACAATGGCGGCATTCAGGCCGAACCAATGCCATGGCAGGGTCAGGCTGCAAGTGCCGAAGTGAATCTGCCACCCTTCAGCGTGGTTTTTTTTCACGCCGCCAAAAACCCCGTTGCGAAAGGATCCAGGTAAGGCCAGCTATGCGGGTTCTCCTTGCTGCATCCGAGGTTGTGGGTTTCGCTAAAACCGGCGGGCTGGCTGATGTGGCCGGGGCCCTGCCCAGGGCGCTCGCCAGACTAGGTGTCGATTGTCAGGTCGTCATGCCCTTGTTCGAAAGCTGTCGCCGCACTGGCCGCTGTGAGCAAACCAATCTGCGCTGTCGCGTCCCCGTCGGCCCCGGCGATGGCGTCGAGGTCGAATTCTGGCGCTCCACCCTGCCAGGTTCCGCCGTGCCTATCTGGTTCATAAGCGCCGGCGACATGTTCAACCGCGACCAACCCGAATTTGGCAGGGGTCTCTACCAATTCTCCGGTACCGATGGTTCCCGCCGCGACTACCCCGATAACGGCGCCCGCTTTGCGCTTTTCGCCCGCGCCGCACTCGAACTGCCGCGCATGCTCAATTGGTGGCCCGATGTCATCCACGCAAACGATTGGCAAACCGGCCTTCTCCCCGTCTACCTGCGCGAGCATCTCGATAACCACCCTGATCCTTCCATTGCAGCCCATTCAAAAAATATCTCCACCCTCTTCACCATCCACAACATCGCCTACCAAGGCGCCTTCCCTCCTTCCATGATGGAATGGGCCCGGCTCGATTGGCGACTCTACAACCCGTTGCAACTCGAGTTTTACGGCCAACTCAACTTCCTCAAGTCAGGCGTTGTCTTCTCCGACCAAATCTCCACAGTCAGCCCAACCTACGCCCGCGAAATCCAGACTCCCTGGTTCGGCTGCGGCATGCAGGGCGTCCTCGTCGAACGCGCGTCAAAACTTTCAGGCATCGTCAATGGCGTCGATTACGATGATTGGAATCCCGCCGTCGACCGCTTGCTACCCGCCCGTTACGATCACACTAACTACGTAACCCACAAACCCCAATCCAAAGCTGCACTCCAGGTCCGCATGGGCCTGCCCGGCCTCGCTGATCGCCCCGTCCTAGGAATGATCGCGCGTCTGGTTGAACAAAAAGGCTTCGATATCCTACGACCTGCCGCCCAAGCCTTCCTCAGCCAGGGTGCTCAGCTTGTCGTCTTGGGTGAGGGCGATGCCAGGCATAGACAAATGCTCCGCGGCCTCGCCGAACAATACCCTAACCAGGTTGGCATCTACCTTGGCTTCGATGAAACTCTCGCCCACCTCATCGAGGCCGGTTCCGATGCCTACCTCATGCCCAGCCAATACGAGCCATCCGGCCTCAATCAGCTCTATTCCCTCAAATACGGCACCCCGCCTATCGTCCGCAGTACCGGCGGCCTGGCAGACACCGTCACCGACACAACTGAGGATACTTTGCAAAATGGCACCGCCACTGGCTTCGTCTTCCAAGACTACTCACCCGAGGCTCTGCGCGATGCAGGCCTCCGCGCCATGAAACTCTGGCGCAACCAACCAGAAAAATGGCAATCCGTTATCCAAAACGGCATGCGCCAAGACTGGTCCTGGTCCCGCAGTGCCACCAGCTACCTCAACCTCTTCAACACCATGCGCCACGCTCACTGATCCAACCCAGCTCCAACCTTAGAACCCGGTTTTCACCACCCTGCCAATACGGGGTTACTCCGCCGCTGCCATTTGGCATACTGGATTAGGGCTCAAGCGACCTGCTCGGCCAATCATATTGAAAAACCAGAGTCTAAATTCCATGCG
>CAIWHS010000359.1 GCA_903912515.1 uncultured Planctomycetaceae bacterium | reverse complement strand
CGAAACACGGAGGAAAGGTGGCCCCTGCCTTGCATTTTTTTGGCAATGAGCATCGCTTGGGCAAGCAGACGGGAAACGCGGTTGAGGGATTCTGCAGTTGGCAATTGTGCGAGGTCTTCTTCGGCAAAATCGAGTCCGGCTTCAATGTCGGCCAAGTAATCGAGCAGGTCTTCACGGAGGCGGGCCATGGGGTCGCTGATGCCGCCGGCATGCTGATCAAGAGCATCGGCCAATTGCTCGGCAGTGGCTGCGTGGGTGAGGCCCAGCAAAGCCTCAGCCCGCACGAGATCGACCCGACCGGCGAGAAAGGCCCGGAGAGTGAACTCGCCGGGGCCAGCACCGCGGGCACCGAGCCTATTGAGTGTGTTTATGATTGCTTCGACACACGGGACAGCCCCCAAGCAGTGAACCTCGGCCGCCTCTTGGCCTGTGTAACCTGAACCGTGTTTCCACATGCGCGCCATGGCCGGAATGGCCTCGGTATCTTGCCAGCCGATTGGGAGAAATTCGCCTTGGGTCCAGCGGGTGGAAAGGGCGGTGGCACCGGTATCAGGCAAGGGTTTCCAAACGGAGGCCAGAGTTTCCGCCGCTTTTTTGCCAGATAGGCGAATGACTGCGCGCAAGGCAGCCCCCGGCGCACTTGCCAGCGCAACAATCAGGTCTTCGAGGTTTGGAAGGGCAGACCCTTGGAGCATGAAAAAGGCCCCTTAGTTGGAGAAAAGGCCTGCCACTGATGGCCAATTGTTAGCGCTTTTTGCCGATCTTTTTGGGATTATTTTGCTGCTCGATTTTTTCGCGAATCAGGTTGATCCATTGGGTGAACCAACTTGGCTTGGCGTTGGGGTCGGTGATCTTTATCTGGAGCAAGGAGGACATGTCCGCACCTTTGGCGGGTTTGAGTAGCTGTCGCTCTGCAAGGCCCCAAACGCTGGAAGTGATGAAGTAAAAGCAAAGACCCGCGGGAACCCTGTAGAAGACAACGCTCATGAAAACACTCATGTAGAGCATGATATTCTGCTGGTTTTTTTGATCATCGTTGGTGGGTGGTGGCATGAACATTTTCTGCTGCACCACCATGAGTACCATGGCAAAAATGGGCAGGAGATTGAGGTATGGCCCGAGGTAAACAAAACCGCCGTAATCAACCGGCCGGGTGAGGAAAGGCACAGATTCACCCCAATGCCAAACCATGTCTGGGGCGGACAAGTTTTTGATCCATGTGGGGAACAGACCGTGCAAGCGAAGCTCGATACTTTCTTGGAAGGCCCAATAAAGGCCCATAAAAATAGGCATCTGCAAAAAGATGGGGAGACATCCGGAGGCAGGATTGATGCCGAACTTCTTATACATTTCCATTTGGGAGCGGGCGAGGGCCTGTGAATCGCCTTGGTGTTTTTTCTGTAGCTCCTTGAGTTGGGGAGCCAATGCTTGCATTTTCAAGTTGGAAAGGGCTTGGCGCTTGCTAATAGGAAACATGGACAAGCGAACCATGACGGTGAGAATAATAATGCAAAAGCCATAGCTTGGAATGACGAGGTGCATGTAGCCGAGCACCTGATGCATGAGATTGGTGAAAAAGATCACCACCTTGGAGAACCCGCCGCAAAGAAACCAAGAGCCGAAGGCGGAAGGGTAATCAACCAAACTGTAGAGGCGGAAAGAATCGGAGTATTGGGAAATCACCGAGCTTTGAACACTTTTTTCCCCACGAAAGAAGGACATCAGTGATGGCTTTGCGGGGCCATTATAAAGAACAAAATCATGCTCTATGGTGGACCCGGGTTTGACCACGACGGAGTCTGTGCCGAGCCTAACGGTGGCATCGGAAACGAACAGGGAGTTAGTCGTATTGGGGTCAACCATATCCATGGCGATGTATTGATAGCTATCGGGGCCGGCCTCTGGCTCCCAGGTGTAGAGGATGCTTACCTCACGGGAAGGCAACGCAACGCCATCGACTGTGGGCCTGCGATCAGCACCCAGCCCACCAAAACGGTCGGCCAAGGTCTTGGACAGGCGAAAAGTGTGACGCTGCTGGCGGCTGTCGATGAGGTCAATCCTGGCTTTTGCAGGATCGTAGCCAACCATGAATCCCTTGCAGACGGCGGCCTCAACCGTGGACTGACAATGGCGAATGGGTACCGATTTTGGATCGCGCAGGGCAATGACTGAGGCAAAATACTGGGTTTGTATACCGGCAAAGCGCAGGCGTTTAGGATTGCCAACATCGCCACCTAGAGGTGCTGGTTCGGAACCGAGAGAAACGGACATGGCCCGCATGTCGTTGACCACACGCTCGAAGGCGCCGTTGTCGCGTTCTAGACCGAAGACTGCATTGCGGAAGATCTGGACATACCAGTCCCCTTCGAGTGGTAGACCGCGTGGGCCGACCAGTTGATAGCGGAAGGGATGCTCGACGCCATCAGCCGAGGTTGCCGCCACTTTCAAGTCGAGGTGGTAATCACCTGGGGCCAAACGAAAAGTCTTGGTGAGCTTGACCCCGGCGATATCGGTCTCAAAAACCACCTCATCGCCCGAGATGCCGTCTTTGCTTTTGAACTTTGCCTGTTTGTGGGTCCAAACCCTGCGCAGCAGCTCATCGGAAGGCTGATCTTTGGAGTCTTTGGGGTAATGGAGTAGGCCAAAGGAACCTGGTTGGTAATCGGGGCAGACTGCGATTGGGTTTCTTGGGACCAAATCGAGTTTATCACCGGTGGCATTGCCATCGGAATCAGCGCCATCGAAATTGAGCAGTCGTACCTGACGAACCATCGCCCCTTTGGGGTCTAGCCAAATTTTGAGTTGGCCATCGCCCCCCAGAACGAGCAAATTTTCGTCGGGTGTGTTTTTCCAGGCTAATGGGCCTTGTTGGTTAGCGACCGCCTGCATGACGGGATTTTCCGTCTTGGTCGGGCCATTTTTCAAATCTTTTTCTGGCGGCTTTTCGGCTTCGGAATTAGCGATTTTTTCTTGTTGTTCGGCTTGCTCTTGTTTGTTTTGGGCAGGCCAAATCACCTGACCAATCCAAACCCAGCCCAATGCCAAGATGGTACTCATCATGAGGAAGGTGAAAAAATTCGAATTGGAGGAACGCTGTTCCGTCATGCAGGGCCCCGGGCTCGTTGAGGGGATTTCGCTTGTTGATCAGACTTATAGATGTAAGTTAGCAAGAAATGGCTCTATCGGCCTTCCCTTAATCGATCACCCAGAAAATTTTCCAGCTGAGGGACAGCATAAATTTTGCCGATGGTCGATTCGATGTCGTACTCAACGCGACGATAATACAGGGTGGTTCCATCCTGAATGACATAGCACGAACGCCAGTCGCCATCGCGTGGTTGGCCAACGGATCCGACATTCACCAAGGAGCGGTGCTCATCGAGGTGAATCTCGTACTGGTGTTCCTCTGGAACCTTGAATTCGAAGGGGCCGCCTTTCCCGCCTTCGATAAACACACCTGGTACATGGGTGTGGCCTTGGAAGCAGTATTGATCAACCCGATTGAAGATCTGGTCCATTTTTCGGTTGTTAAAAATGTCATCAGGGAAGACATATTCGTTGAGGGGGTTGCGGGCCGAACCATGGACAAATAGCAGGTTGCCTTCGCGGTGGCTACGGGGCCGCTCGTTGAGGAAATCCCATCTTCTTTGGCGATCTTCTGGCTTCTCGTGGGAGTTTTCCAACTGGTCACGGGTCCAGAAAATGGCCTTTTCTGCGGTGGGATTGAAACCTTCAGGATCGTAGAGGGCGCCTTGGTCATGGTTACCCAAGAGAACCATGTTGAAGCCCATGACCACATCGACACATTCACGGGGATTAGGCCCGTAACCGACGACATCACCTAGGCAAAAGATTTCGGTGACACCATGACGCCTGATGTCATCCATCACGGCGGTCAGGGCCTCAATGTTTCCGTGAATGTCTGAAATAATGGCCCGCACTTACAAGGCTCCCAACGCTTTACGAATCCCCTAGTGGCCGCTGGTGCCTGATGGCAGGCGGAATCCCTTGCAAGAGACTGATTAATGCTGGCTAAACCTTTGAAGGTATAGCCAACTTGTATTTTTGAATTGATTGGGGGCAGTGTCAAGCCCCATGGGCAGTATGGGCTTTTGTAACTGCCAGAATTAGGGGGACCGGGACGGGGTGCCAAGCTCCGGAATATTTTGGGCAGGTTGCACAGTATAAGCAGAGGCGGGCAACCAGCCCAACTTGCGATGCATCACCCAATCAATGAGTTCGGGCGACTCGCCTTTACCCAATTTTTGGACGACCTCAGCCCCTGATTGGGCTAAGGCATCGAGAACTGAGGCCTCTTGCACCGAACCAACCACGAGTTCGGGCTTGGCCCTGCGATCTGGCTCGAGGGAATTGGCGGGGTTGGAAGGATTTCCGGATCGGGTAGCCACGGCCAGCGCCCGACGGGCCTGAGAAGGAACCGGAAGCCATGCTGGGGTATCGAACGAATCTAAACCGCGGAAAGAAAAATATGCACTCTGGGAGCCCTGCAGGGTACGAGCAAGAATTCGCATGGGCGTTACCGGGGTGAAGGTACTGGCGGGGGTGGCACCCATGACATCGGGCACGGTGTTATGGGGCGGGCTGCCTTCGATTTGAAGTGCGTATTCGCCTGATTCGGCCAAAGCAACTGTGAGTTGCTGCTCCCAGGTTGCGCTGTGCGCATCTTGCAAAATCTTTTGTGCCGCACCATCGGCCAAGGCTACCGGGTTCCAAACCGTATCGGAACCTTGGCCTGACATTTTGCGGACAACCAAGAGGCGCATGGCGCGGATGGGCTCATCGAGCAAACTGGGATAATTTTGAACCAACTCGGACCGAACAGACTCGCGCCATTGCAGGGTTAGCCTGATAGTGGCTGGTTCTGAAAGAGTGAGGTTTGTGGCAGAGCCCCTTGAAGTGGCACCTTCTTTTTTGCCCCAAACCAACGGAAGAAATTCGGCATCGTGGGCCTTGGAAGGCTGAACCCTGGGGGCAAATTCGAGTAATTGGTTGTGGTTGGTGTCGTAAGCTGTGCCACTCCAGACCATTGGGCTGAGGTCTGGTGTTGCTTGGAACCAAATGATTTTCTTTGCCAAGGCATCGTCGAGGTAGCGGGTTAGGGTGGCACTGCCATCGAGAGGATGGCCCTCCGCCCAGGCCAAGCCGCTGAGAACCACATTGGCAGTCGCCAGCTCCATCAGGTGGCCACGATGCAATTGCAACTCGCGGTCGAGGCTGCTTGCGGCCTGAATATCATTTTTGATTTTAGCCAAGGCTTCGCGGATCTCGGCCTTACGGGTCACAACCTGCTCAGTATCTCCCTCGGCGTTTTGATAGAGGGATTCCTGCTCATCCAGCATGGAGGCGCGAAGGTTTGACAGGCGGGCATTTTCAGTGGAGATCTCTATGGATCTTGCTGCCAACAGCCCGTCCTGCAGGGCTCCGCCGCGCATTGCTTGAAGCATACGCCCAAGCATCGCTGGTGAACGGGAATCGATTCGAACCATGATAATTCTAGTGCCAGGAGAACGCTGGGCCATTTTCGCAGCGAGCAGGGTTCCATCCCCCTTGGCATCGGCAGGCTGAGAGAATGGGTCTGGAATGAAAAAGGAATTTCGCTCCCGGGTGAAATCAAGCATTTGGGCCGCAGGTATTTCCTTTTCCCAGCCACGAAAGTCATCATGAATTATCACAACCAAAGGTGACCGATAATCCAGGCGGGCTCCTGGCACATTCGATTTGGATGGAATTGCTGTAGTGGTGGCCTTGGCCGAATCTGTGGCGGGCCCGGGACCAGCTAAACGCACCGCATCTCTGGGGAGGCGAACCACTGCCACATCAGGTTGTTGGGCAATTTTGAGAGCCTGTTCGGGGCTTACGCGAACAGAAAGTAGGGGGCCGATACGGCCCTCGAGAATGGCCCCATCGCCTAGGCTGGGCCACCAAGGCAAATCGGCGACAGTTTCGGCGACAGTTAGGGGGACCACACGATTCAGAATCACTTCGAGACGGATTGGCCCGGAAGCTTTTGCGGGATCGGCTTCAACCTCAGGCTTGTTTGCGTCGGCGGTTTTGGGGGCGGGAGGGCTGAAAATGGAGCGCGAATCTGGCGGAATTTTGCGCAGGTTGCCTTCGGGTGGGAATGGCTTTTCCACCTGTTGGTAGGTCGCCTCCGGCCCGGAGATCAATAGAGAGACCGGTGCGAAATCGCTATTTTTACCGGCGGCATCCTTGTTCATGGAACGCAGGATTGGGGATAGTTTTTCAGCGGGGATGGAACCAATTAGGCGCTGGAAATGAAAATTGTCGTAGCCGTAGGCCTCTTGAAAGCCCTGTTCGGCCATTAGGGTGCGACTGTTGCGCCAACGGCGCAACAGTTCCTTGTCGTCTCCGCCTGTGATGAGCCGAGCCTCCACCTGAATCGACTTGCCCTTGGTGGGTGGCTCGGTGCCCTCTTTCCACAAAACGGCTCCCAGAATCATGTGAGAGAGTGTGAGGTCGTTTTCTTTGCCTGCTGGAACCATGCCGTGAACGAAGCTGAGCCCGCGCTCGGAGGCGAATTGGCGCACTTCTTCTTGGGTCCAGGCGAGTTTGCCCCCGGCCCGCTCGACATCCGTTTGAATGGAGCGGTATTGCTCGAGGCGTTGCTCGCGGTTTTCCTGGTTGAAACGGCCCAGGAGATCAAACTCCCAAGTTGATGCCTTGGAGGAAGGAACGGGCTGGGCGGGGGTTTGCCCCCACGCATCCAAACTTCCAATCAGGCAAACCAAAGCCAATCCTTGCATCATGGTCCCACCTCATCGGGCAAGCAACCCAGAGGTAGCTTGCACTGAAAGACCCACATTGACCGCAGTCCAAAACTGCCCTTACTCAGGCAAATCGAGCAAAACCGTGCCCAGGGAGTTGCCTGAAACATTGTGTACCGATGGAAGCCTACCTGACAAAAAAGCCCGAAGCGCCTTTTGGCAAGTGAGTGACAGGCAATATGCCTAACTTCGAGGCAATCTGTTTAGCAATCCCGGTGAATTCTACGCCATCCCTTCCCTCCCCTTGTCCGGCACAACGGGATTGCGAAAGATGACTTAGGGAGTTTTGGAAAAATTTTGCCTCAAGGCGTGGCGTTGAGATGCCGTGGTTTCTTAATGGCAAATTGTGGGCTAGGCTTTGACTTGAAGGTAAAACGAGCTAACCGCCGGAAACCCAGACAAGATGCACCCCAGCTTGAGAACCTTGATTCAGGGATGCGACCTTGATGCCGAAGGCACCAAGGCCGCCATGGAACAATTGATTGCAGCCCCTGAAGACCCTGTTTCGGCGGCAATTTTGACTGCTTGGACCTGCAAAGGCGAAACAGGCGAAGAATTGGCGGCGGCGGCGCAGCATCTTTTGCCACTTTGCGTGCCGTTGCCGTTGACCGGGGCTTTTATCGATACCTGCGGCACGGGAGGCGATGGGCTTGAAACCTTCAACATTTCAACGGCGACCGCCATTGTGGTTGCGGGGTGCGGGGTGCGTGTGGTGAAGCATGGCAATCGGGCTGTAAGTAGCCGGTCTGGCAGTGCGGATGTGTTGGAAACTTTGGGCATAAAAATCGATTGGGCGGCTGAGCAGCTCGCCCGGCAGCTTGACGATGTAGGGGTGGTATTTTGCTTAGCGCCCAGGCATCACCCGGCTTTGGCTGGGATTGGTGGCTTGCGCAGGAAGCTGGGATTCAGGACCCTTTTCAACGCCCTTGGGCCATTGCTAAACCCCGCGCGAACACCTCGGCAGGTGATTGGTGTGGGCCAAATCAAATGGCTGGAAAGCATTTCGGGAGCGGCAGCCCGTTTGGG
>CAIWHS010000358.1 GCA_903912515.1 uncultured Planctomycetaceae bacterium | reverse complement strand
GCAGGAGGGCTACATCATGGCCATGCTCAGCTTTGAAAAAAAATACCGAGTGCGCGGCGGAACGTTGCTGGCAGGTGACCTGTTCGACTTTTGGATAGGTCCGTTTTATGTCGGTTTCTTCGGCGTCACGACCATCTTCTTAGCATTTCTTGGTACGGCCATGATTTTGTGGGGATCGGCTCTTGGCCCCACTTGGAATTTATGGCAAATCAGTATTGCCCCTCCCGATCTGTCTTATGGTTTGCGTTTCGCACCTTTGCAAGAAGGGGGGCTGTGGCAAATCATCACGGTTTGTGCCCTAGGCGCTTTCGTTTCATGGATGTTGCGCGAGGTTGAAATTTGCCGCAAACTGGGCATGGGCTTTCATGTGCCCTTTATGTTTGGTGTGGCCATATTCGCTTACTTCACCCTCAATGTCATTCGACCTGTTTTGATGGGTGCTTGGGGTCATGGTTTCCCTTACGGTATTTACAGTCACCTCGATTGGGTGTCCAACGTGGGCTATCAATACCTGCACTTTCACTACAACCCGGCACACATGCTGGCGGTGAGTTTTTTCTTTGCGACCACCTTGGCTTTGTCCTTGCATGGTGCTTTGATTTTGTCTGCCACCAACCCAGGCGCTGGCCAAGTGGTGAAGACCCCAGAGCATGAGGACACTTTTTTCCGCGACATCATTGGTTATTCCATTGGCACCTTGGGCATCCATCGTTTAGGCGTATTTTTGGCCTTGGCTGCGGTGTTGTTCAGTGCGCTTTGCATTGTCATCAGCGGACCCTTCTGGAGTCGCGGTTGGCCTGAATGGTGGGGCTGGTGGTTGAACCTGCCGATTTGGTCTCAGTGGCCTTAATGAAAAAAGAGGAACTCAATCATGGCTGACTATCTCAATCTATTCACCACCGTACAGGCCAGCGGCCCTGTGCACCATGGCGAGGCCTTAGGCCCTGGCAACAGCCCACGTACGGGGCAACCCGGTATTTCTTGGCTTTTGGGCAAGATCGGTAATGCGCAAATCGGCCCCATTTATTTGGGGGGTTTGGGACTGGCTTCGCTCATCTGCGGCTTGATCGCCTTCAACATCATTGGCATGAACATGTTGGCCTCGGTCAATTACGATCCCGTGCAGTTTGTCCGCCAGTTGTTTTGGCTGGCCCTGGAACCGCCTCCTCCCGAGTACGGCTTATCGTGGCCGCCATTGAACCAAGGCGGTTGGTTTCTCATTTGTGGCATTTTCTTAAGCGCTTCGGTGTTGCTGTGGTGGGTGCGTATTTACCGCCGCGCCATACAACTGGGGCTGGGCACGCATGTGGCGTGGGCTTTTGCGGCTGCCTTGTGGTTAATGTTTGTCTTGGGCTTTTTCCGCCCTATCCTGATGGGCTCTTGGGGTGAGGCCGTGCCTTATGGCATCTTCCCCCACCTTGACTGGACAGCTGCTTTGTCGATTCGCTATGGCAATCTTTTCTACAACCCCTTCCATGCCTTAAGCATTGTGTTCTTGTATGGCTCTGTGTTGTTGTTCGCCATGCACGGCGCCACCATCTTGGCGGTCACCCGTTATGGGGGAGAACGCGAGATCGAGCAAATTGTCGACCGCGGTACCGCGTCGGAACGTGCAGGCCTATTTTGGCGTTGGACCATGGGCTTTAACGCATCCATGGAATCCATTCACCGCTGGGCTTGGTGGTTTGCGGTTTTGTGTCCCATCACTGGCGGTATTGGTATTTTGCTGACGGGCACCGTGGTGGACAACTGGTATTTGTGGGCCATCAAACACGGTGTTGCACCACCCTATCCCAATGTGTTCCCGCCGGTGATTGATCCGGCCCTGAGTTTGGGAGTTAAACCATGAAGTCCCTGATTTTTTTGCGGCGCTTGGCGTTTTACGCTGCTGGTTTGTCTGCGGTGTTATTGCTCACCGCCTGTGAACGACCATTTCAAGACAGTGTGCAACATGGCTACCGTGGAACCGGCATGGTTCAGGTCTACAACCCTCGCATGTTGGCTGTGAAAACAGAGGCTAACCAAGCACCGGTGGCCTTGCCCGCAGTTTCAGGCGAGG
>CAIWHS010000357.1 GCA_903912515.1 uncultured Planctomycetaceae bacterium | reverse complement strand
GATCAATTCGTCAATCTGTGCAAGGCACGCGTCGACAAATTTGCCCGGGTCCAAACAGATCAAAGTGTTCGGCTCGGTTACTGGATGGATTGGGACAAACCAGAAGACTGGGACAAACCAGCCGATGACCGCCGCAGCTATTTCACCATGTCCCAGACCAACAACTACGCCATCTGGGGCTTCCTGAAAAAATGTAACGATCGCGGGTTGGTTTATCGAGCCCACGATTGCATGCCATTCTGCCCCCGCTGCTCCGTCGGCCTCAGCCAAATGGAAATGTCCGAGGGCTACCAAATGGTCGCACACAGGTCAGTCTTCTTCAAACTGCCCATCAAGTCCAAACCAAGTGAGTTCCTCCTTGCATGGACCACCACCCCCTGGACCCTCACCAGCAATGTGGCCGCCGCGGTCAATCCAGAACTGACCTACCTCAAAATCCTCCACCGTGAAGAGACATACTATGTCGCCAAAGGGGCATTTACTGTCGCCCGCTTGGAGCAGCAGTTCAAGGACAAGGAATGGCTTGAAGGCGTGCCCAAGCTGAAAAGCCTGGAGCAAATGTTCAAGGAAAAAGGCGGTTTCGAAATCACCGCCGAGTTGAAGGGCGCCGATCTCGTCGGCTGGACCTACGAGGGCCCATTTGACCACCTCGAAGCCCAATCCAGCCCAGGCGGCTACCCAGACGACATCGCCCGCGTTGCCCTCAACCGCGACTGGACCGATTCCATCCCTGCCAATCAGGCCCACAAGGTCATTGCCTGGCGAGAGGTGGGCGAAACCGAAGGCACGGGCATTGTCCATATCGCCCCCGGTTGCGGCCGGGAAGATCTTGGCCTGGGCCGCGAAAATCGACTGCCACCGGTTGCCCCCCTCGACGAGTTCGGCTGCTTCCTCCAAGGCTTTGGCGAACTGTCAGGCAAAAGCGCCATCGACCCCACGGTTCCAGACACCGTCTTTGCCCACCTCGAGAAAAACGGCAAACTCTTTGCCTGGGAAAAATACCCCCACAAATACCCCCACTGCTGGCGCTGTAAAACCGAGGTCCTCTTCCGCATGGTCGATGGCTGGTACATCTCCATGTCATGGCGGGAAGAAATCATGCGCGTTTGCGATGATGTCCGCTGGATCCCCGAATTTGGCCGACAGCGCGAGCTCGATTGGCTGAAAAACATGGGCGACTGGATGATCTCCAAAAAACGCTATTGGGGTCTGGCCCTACCGGTTTGGGTCGATGAGGAAAGCGGCGATTTCGAGGTCATCGGCAGCCGCGAGGAGCTTAAAGCCCGCGCCGTTGAAGGCTGGGCCGATTTCGACGGCCACACTCCCCACCGCCCCTGGGTTGACCTGATCAAGATTCGCAATCCCCGCACCGGCAACCTCATGACCCGCATTTCTGATGTGGGCAATCCATGGCTTGATGCCGGCGTGGTGCCCTTTTCAACCATGGGCTACTACAAAGATAAAGCAGATTGGGAAAAGTGGTTTCCAGCCGACCTCATCACCGAGTGCTTCCCCGGCCAGTTCCGCAACTGGTTCTATGCCCTGCTGGCAATGGGCACCATGCTCGAGGCCAAGGCACCCTTCAAAACCCTTCTCGGCCATGCTCTGGTGCGCGACCAGACCGGCGACGAGATGCACAAGAGCAAAGGCAACTCCATCCCCTTCGAAGGCGCGGCCGACAATGGCTACGAGATCAAGGGCAAGAACGGCAAGATGGAAAAGCACCCGCCCATGGGGGCCGACCTCGTGCGCTGGATGTTTTGTCGACAAAATCCGTCGCAAAATATCAACTTCGGCCCGCAGATCGCCGAAGATGTTCGCGCCCGTTTCCTGCTGAAACTCTGGAACACCTACGCCTTCCTGTGCAATTACGCCCGCCTCGATGGCTTCGACCCCGCCGCACCCCAAGTGCCCCTGGCCCGCCGCACCGACCTAGACCGCTGGATCATATCCGACCTGCAAAAACTGGTTCGCCAGGCCGAACACGCCTTCACCAACTACGACATCGCGCCCTTCTGCCTCGAGGTCGAGCGGTTTGTCGATGACAAACTCAGCAACTGGTATGTTCGCCGCAACCGCCGCCGCTTCTGGAAGGCCGGGGCGGGTGAAGACAAAACCGCCGCCTACCAGACTCTGCACACTGCCATCTCCGTGGTTTGCCGTCTGGTGGCTCCCATCATCCCTTTCATCACCGATCACATGTACCGCAACCTGCACGACCAAGGTGCCGACAGTAGCGTGCATTTGGCCATGTGGCCCTTTGCCGATGAAGGTATGGAAGATGCCGCCCTCTCAGAGGAAATGGAAGCATTGCTCCGTCTGGTCAGCCTAGGCCTCTCCGCGCGCAACAACTCGAAGATCAAAGTGCGCCAACCCTTGGCCGAAATTGTCATCGCCGCTGGCACCGATGCCGAAGCCCGGGCCGCAGCCCGTTTCGGCGACCAAATCGCCGAAGAGCTGAACATCAAGAAGGTTTCGGTGCACCCTTCAAACGCCGGGCCCCTGCTCACAGCCGAAATCCGCCTGAACCTGAAAACCTGCGGCCAGCGATTGGGCGCCCGGTTGAAAGAAGCCCAAACCGCTTTGGCTACACTCGATCCCACCGAGATCGCCGGCAAGCTGCTAGCCGGTGGCACCGTAGAAATTACCACCTCAACAGGCCCCGAAACCCTAACCGCCGCCGATGTGCAAATCACCCACAAGGGGCGCGAGGGTTTTGCCGGCGTGGCCGACAGGGCCACACAGGTTGCCCTCGATACCCGCGTCACCCACGAGCTCGCCTTGGAGGGAATGGCCCGCGACATCATCCGTCAGGTGCAGGACCTGCGCAAAAAATCAGGCCTGGAAATGGAAGACCGCATCCAGCTTCACCTGACCAGCGACAACCCCAAGGTTGCAGAGGCCATTGAGGCCCACAAAACCGCCATTGCCGCCGAAACCCTCACCACCAACTGGAACCCCGGTGGCATGCATGCCACAACCGCCCTGCTCGATGGCGCAAAACTCGAGATCCAGTTGGAAAAGGTCTAGCCGATTGCAACGCCTCTAGCGGAGTCGATCCCCAATGCCCTCGTCCCTTCCTGAAACGGTTTTGCAGTTCGGCTCTGGCCGCTTCTTGCGCGCCTTTGCTGATCTGTTCATCCACCAGGCCAACCAGCAGGGCCAAAAGGTTGGCCGCGTTGTCATCGTCCAATCCACCGCCGGCGATCGCGCCGGGGCCTTGGCCAGCGCCTCGGGCAAATACCATGTGGTTCTCCGTGGCATTCAAAACGGCCAAGTGGTCGATCAAGTCGAGCCATGCGAATCAGTCAGCCGAGCCCTCGCTGCCCAAACCCAGTGGCCGCAGGTGCTGGAACTGGCCCGTTCCCCCCACCTGGCCACGGTGCTGTCCAACACCACCGAGGCAGGTTACGAAACCTTCCCCGATGAAAAACCCGATGACGCTATTCCCCGCTCCTTCCCCGCCAAATTGCTTGCGGTATTGCGTGCCCGTCATGCGGCAGGCCTAAAACCACTGCGCATCATTCCCTGCGAATTGCGCGAGGGAAACGCAGCGCTGTTGCGAAATATCGTCGTTGAATTGGCCCGAAAATTTGGCGATTCGGTCTCACTCATCGAGTACATCCAAAACCAGTGTGCCTGGCACGAAACCTTGGTCGATCGCATCGTCACAGGCACCCCTGCCGAACACCCGCTCCTGGCATCCGACCCCTTGCTGACGGTGTGCGAGCCATACGCTCTCTTTGCCATCCACCGGGCCCAACAGGAACAACCGGGCAAGGAATTCATCCAAAACCCTGCCATCATCTGGACCGATGATGTTTTGCCTTACTTCCTGCGCAAGGTTCGCATCCTCAATGGTGGTCACACCGCCCTGTTGCTACGCGCCTGGCCCCGTGGCTTCAGGCAGGTGGGAGATGCCGTCAAAGACCCTGAAAACCGCGCCTGGCTCGAGCAATTGCTTTTCACCGAAATCGTCCCAGTCCTCGAAGGCCGTTGCGACGACCCAGCCGGCTTCGCCCGCGCTGTCCTTGATCGGTTTGCCAACCCGTTTCTCCAGCACAAACTGGCAGATATCGCCCTGCACCATGCCAGCAAGGTGCAGGTGCGGCTGCTCCCAACACTTGCAGAATACGAACTAAAATTTGGCAAAAAACCACCCCTCCTGTCAGCCCTGCTGGCCGATGGCGGAGCTTTGCCATCAGGCCTAACCGCATAAACCAACCGGGGAAAAATCATGCTTGCCTTCCTGCTGCTTTTGGTTATTCCCCATCAGGATATTTTTGAAAAAGACTCCCTCCGCATTCTGGCAGCCAACGGCCAAGGGGGCGAAGGCCCCGCATGGCACCCACAAAAAGGCATTTTTGCTAGCGGAAAAGGCGGCGTAACGCTTCTCGGCCTCGATGGCAAACCCGGCCTGTTCGCCGAAGACGCCGGCACCAACGGGCTCCTCCTCGATCGGCAGGGAAATCTGTTGGCCTGCCAGCCCGGCAAACGCCGCGTGATACGCTTCGCCGACAATGGCAAAGAAACCGTTCTGGCCGACAATTTCGCCGGCAAAAAATTCAACCAGCCCAACGACCTGACACTCGATTCCAAAAACCGACTCTACTTTTCAGACCCACGCTACGGGCCCCGCGACGACATGCAGCAGCTCGACCCCGATGGAAAAACCATCGAAGGCGTGTACCGAATCGACCCTGATGGAAAAATCTACCGTGTGGTCGGCCGAGAAGTGGAGCGCGCCAACGGCGTGCTCGTCTCAGCCGATGACCGCTTTCTTTTCGTGGCCGACAACAACAACGACACCATAGACGGTGCCCGCAAGCTCTGGCGTTTCGAATTGACCGCCGAAGGCACCGTTCGACCAGGCACGGCCAAAATGCTAAAAGATTGGTTCACCGGCCGCGGGCCCGATGGCTTGAAGCAAGATGTGAAGGGCCGGCTGTTCGTGGCGGGGGGCCTGAACCGGCCCAACCCGCCGGCGGAACCGGCCAAGGATATTCCCGCCGGCATCTATGTGGTGGACCCCGAAACCGGCAAACAGATTGATTTCCTACCCATTCCCACCGACGAGGTGACCAACTGCGCCTTCGCCGGCGGCGACCGGAAGACTCTGCTGGTTACCGGGGGCGGGGTGCTGTATTCGGTGCGGGTGAAGGAACCTGGACGGGTGATTTGGCCGTAGGTGAATAGGCCCCGATTATTGCCCCGACAGCCTCAGTGCCTTCAACAGCGGCTCCAAAGCTTTGCGGTCGGCCCCCACCTGCAAGGCCATGTCATTCCCTTTTACTTCCAGCTTGCCTTGCTTGACCGCCAAGTATGCGATGCCCGCTTCCAAGCTTAGCGCAGCTTTTTCAGAGGGATCCTCGGTCATTTCCTTGTCCAAGT
>CAIWHS010000356.1 GCA_903912515.1 uncultured Planctomycetaceae bacterium | reverse complement strand
TATGTGAGCCTGCGTGGCATGAGCCGGGGTACCGAACCGGGATTTTTAGGTGTGGCGCATCGCCCGTTCACTCCGAACGGCCCTGGCTTGGCCAACCTGCGCGCGGCGCAACCCAATACCGGTGCTAACCTCGATGCCAGACGCAACCTGCTAACCGGACTGGATGACCTGCGCAGGGATATTGACTCCTCAGGCACTATGGCCGGTCTTGATACCTTCACTGCCAGAGCTTTTGATTTGGTTACCTCCGGGGCCGCCCGTGATGCGTTGAATTTGGAAAAAGAGTCGAAGGAGAACCGAGAGCGTTACAAAGGTGTCGAAAGCTTTCTGACTGCTCGCCGGCTGGTTGAGGCGGGAGTGAATTGCGTCACCTTGTCAGTTGGCGGTTGGGATACCCACTCTGCCAACTTCACTACCCTAAAACGGCAATTGCCGTTGGTGGACCGAGGGATAGCCAATCTGGTGAACGATCTGCACGACCGAGGCATGGCAGACGAAGTGGCGGTGGTGATGTGGGGCGAATTTGGCCGCACTCCCAAGGTGAACAGCACCGCTGGGCGCGACCACTGGTCACCGGTCATGTCGGCTTTGGTGGCAGGTGGCGGAATGCGAATGGGGCAAGCGGTTGGATCTTCCACCTCGCGTGGCGAACGCCCCAAGGACCGGCCTTACCGGCCCAGCAACCTGCTGGCAACGCTTTACAACGCGATGGGCATCGACCCCGCCATGACCTTCCTCAATGGTAGCGGTCGGCCGGTGCATCTATTGGAAGACCGTAACGCTATTAGCGAACTGGCCTGATTCGTTTCGCAAGGCAAACGCCATGCAGGCCGCGGGTTGCATCCCGCGGCCTTTTTGCCTGACAGATTTTGAATTTGAGCAGGCATTTTCCAAGGGTTTGACCGAGAGGGTCCTATTGATGATAGCCCGCCTTGCCAACCTGATCGCATTACCTATAGCAGGTGTTTTAGCCACAGTTTCCTTGGCAGTCGCGCCTGCCGATACCAAAGGCAAACTGGAATTGTTTCCAGCGCATTTGGTTTTGAAGGGTCGGGAGGCATCGTCGCAGGTGTTGGTCACCTTGGTCGGGGTGGATGGATTGCGCACCGATTTGACCAACCAAGCCAAATTCGTTCCAGACCGAGCGGGTCTGATTGAAACGCGCGGCGAGGGGCGGATTTTTCCTGCGGGTGACGGGGTTGGTGTTTTGAGGGTGGAAGCAGGTGGCCTTTCAACCATTTTGCCCGTCGAGGTGAAGGACAGCTCAAAAGTGGAGCCTGTCAGTTTCACCCACCAGGTGGTTCCGGTGCTCACGCGGTTTGCCTGCAACTCGGGCGGTTGCCATGGCAAGCAAAGTGGTCAAAACGGATTTAGGCTGTCACTTTTGGGTTTTGATCCGGAGCTGGACCATCTCACGTTGGTCACCGAGCATCGCGGGCGCCGGGTGTGTGTGGACGCGCCGGAAAAATCGCCTTTGATTTTGAAAGCCACGGGTTTGGTGGCGCATGGTGGTGGTCGCAAGATTGAGCCGGGAAGCGGCGAGCAGAACATTTTATTGCGCTGGATTGCCGGTGGTGCCAAGGGGCCTTCAGCCGACGAGGTGGCATTTACTCGCTTGGAGGTGGTGCCTGAGGGGAACAATTTTCGGACAGATTCAAGGCAGCAGGTTGTGGCCCTTGCCCACTATGCGGATGGCCGTGTGGAGGATGTCACCCGAATGGCGCAATATGAGACCAATGAGCCGAATGTGGCTGGTGTGGACGCTCAGGGCGTTGTTCGACCAGGTGGGTCGAGTGGTGAGGCGGCCATTATGGTGCGCTATGGGGGAAAGGTGGAGGTGTTTCGCGCTAGGGTTCCGCTTGGTTTTAAGGGGGCGACCCATTTTGCCGCCAAAACACCGATTGACCATGCGGTGTTGGGGCGTTGGAAGGAGCTGGGGGTGCAACCATCGCCAAGGGCCAGCGATGAGGTGTTCATTCGCAGATTATTTTTGGATTTGACCGGAACCTTGCCCACCCCAGATGAATTGACCTCGTTTGTGGAGGACAAAAACCCTGAGAAAGATGGCAGGTGGGCTGATGAGCTGTTGTCCCGTCCCGAACATGCCTATTATTTTGCAGGCAAATGGGCGGATATTTTGCGGGTGAAAAGGGGCAACCAGCCCGAGCGAGCTTTTGGCACCTTTGCTTTTCACCGTTGGTTGTTCGAGTCGATCCGCGAGGATAAACCCTACGACCAAATGACCCGAGAGATTCTGCTGGCGACGGGTGATGAGGAAAGATCGCCAGCCACAGTTTGGTACAAGGATTTGGCCACTCCCGACCAGATGGTGGATAACCTTTCGCAGGTGTTCATGGGCACAAGGCTTCAGTGCGCCCAGTGCCATCACCACCCCTATGAGCGCTGGAGCCAGGATGATTATTGGGGCTTGGCCGCTTATTTTGGCCGTCTTGGGCGCAAGAATGTGCAGGCTGTCACCCGCTCAGGCCAACAGCAGAACAACAACCAGCGATCGTTTTACTACAACCGCCCAAGCGGCACGGTGTTGAACAAGCGCAACAACAAGCCGATAGAGCCCACAGCACTGGATGGCAAGTCGGTTGCGCTAGCCACTGAGGAAGACCCGCGCGCTGTGTTGGCCGACTGGTTGACATCTGAGAAGAATCCTTTCTATGCCAAGGCGGTTGCCAACCGTTATTGGGCCCATTTTTTCGACCGTGGTGTTGTGGAGCCTTTGGATGACATGAGGGTGACCAACCCGCCCAGCAACCCGGCTTTACTAGAGGCACTGGCCAAGCATGTTGTGGAAGACCACTACAGCTTGCGGTCGCTTTGCAGAAGAATTGTCACCAGCGAAGTGTACCGGCTCTCGAGCGATCCGGTCGAAGGGAATGCGGCCGACAAACAATCTTTTGCACGCTATTACCCCAAACGTATGAACGCCGAGGTGTTGTTTGATGCGGTGCACCAAGTGGCAGGATCGCCGGCCACGTTTCCCGGGCTTCCTGCTGACAAGTTTGCCCCTACGCGGGCGATTATGCTTCCGGACGAGTCATTCAGTTCCTATTTTTTGGATGTGTTTGGCCGGCCGCAGCGTCTAAGCCCTTGTGAGTGTGAGCGGGTGACAGAGGCCAACTTGGCTCAGGTGCTGCACCTGCTCAATTCGGAAGAGGTGCAAACCAAAATCTCCCGCGTGGGAGCCCGAGCTGATTTATTGGCTAAAGATACCCGACCCGATGCGGCTAAGGTGGATGAACTATTCCAGTGGGCGGTGGGTCATAAGCCAACGGATGCCAAGCGAAAGCTGGCAGTGGATCATCTTTCAGCGGCCAAATCAGCCCGGGACAAGAAGCAAGCGTGGGACAATCTGGTCTGGGCCCTGTTGAACAGTCAGGAATTCAGTTGGATTCGGTGAGTGGTTCATCCTGAGCGTGCCGGGCGGTTCTGGGTGGGTTGAAACCCACAACGAGCCAAAGAACACCCGGCAAGAGCGTTGGGCCAATCAGGAACCAGATTTTCCAGGCCCCCATAAGGCCAAAGAAGGCAATGCCGCAGCCTAGAACGAGCAGACCCCCTGCCAATTCCCATTTCCAGCCCATGGCCAAACCGACGAGCAGGCCAAAATGGAGTGCCATCAGGCCTGTTACCCATAAGGGTGGCCTATCGACAGGATTGAAATACCACTCATTGAGGTGATGGAGAAAAAAGCTCCCCCACAAAAGAAAAAACACGCCTGCCAGAAACCGTGCTAACCAGCGTGCGATTTGGCACTTGGTGCAAGAAAACGGCTTCATGGGGAGCCCTTCTCCCGGCTTTTAGCGGCAGGCTCCAAAGGCAATTCCACCACCTGCCAATCTTCCAGGATGCGCTTCTGATCGGCACTGCCTTTACCCGTCCACCACCACATGGGGTATTGCAGGTTATGCACTGGCTTCAGGCCATACAGGCCACTGTCGATAGTGAGGTTGGGGTCGAAATGGAAGGTGAGGAAGGTGCCGGGGTCGTTGCCGAAATAGGCAAGGCTTTGGGGGGCTTTCTTGTCAAATTCAACAGCCCCAGAGAGATCGACAGGCAGCCAGCCCACCTCTTGGATGAAGCATTCGCATTTCACATGCCACTGGTAGTAGGGGGTGCCGCCCAACTTGCTATTTGGTTTGGCCGAAACAGCCCATCGGCCATAAAGGACCCGTGCGGGGATATTGTTAGCCCGCATGGTGGCGGTGAAGAGAATGGAAAGACCGCCACAGTCGGTTTTGCCTGCTTTGATGACAAAAGTTGTTATGCGGCTGGCTAAGGGTTTGTAGTCGTAATCAAATTGGTTTTTCAAAAAGAGATACGCCCGGCGGGCAAAATCGAGATCGCTTTCACCCTTGTCGCGTTTCAGTTTGTTTTTTGCCAGCCAGGCTGTGAAGGCGGCTGAGGTGTGGTCAATGTCGCCCCGGCTGGCCAAATAATTCTTTTGGTCTTGGGGCCGAAGGGGAACAATTGGCGGTGCCGACTCGTCTGGGCCAAGGGTTTTTAAGATGCGGGAATAGAGGGTTGCTTCATAGGTGATGGTGACTGGCAGCGTGGTGAGAGTGGCGGGTGTGACAAGGCCGATGATTTCGCGGTTCTCGGGGCTTTTGTCGCGCTGCTCGGTAGGCTGGGGTGTCATTTGGGTTCGGGTCGTGTCTTGACCGGGAAAATTGGGGGCGATGGCGGCAAAGACCGACCACTGACTGGCCACCATGTTGGGGCAGTGGACGGTGTAAGAAAGAGTGGCCCGAACCCGTTTTTTTGGTTTGCGCTCGATCGCATAACGGACGGGGTCGCCCGAAGCGGCATGGCATGAGGCGCCGAGGATGGCGCCGGCCACCACGGATTTGGAAAAGCGACGTCGGGAAATAAGAAAAGTCTTCATGCACCTATTATCGGGTGCATGAAGACCTGGGGGCAATCCGGGCTGGGAATCAGTTTCCGGTGCTGCCTGGGATATCGGCTGTGGGCATGATCTTCAAATTGTTGGCAGCAGAATCGGGGACCTGGAAATCCAGGGTGCCCTTGCCGGTGGGAACTACCCCGCTGGTTTGCCAAGTGTTGAAGATCTGCTTGCCATCGGGGTAGTAGTCTAGGGGCTTGCCATCAAACCCGCTGATCATGATCTGGGCGTCGCCCGGGAAAACACCGTTGGCGTTCCCCTCCTTGGTGGCGTAGGCGCCGTCCTTGATACGCACCATGCGCACCTCCCCGTACACCTTCTTGGTGGAGTCGGGCATGAAGTTAATGTAACCGGCGGGAACCGGTTTGCCCTTGAACGTGACGGTGCCCGAAAGCTGGGTGGTGGGCTTTTCACCCGAGCAGCCCGCAAAGCAAAGGGCGGCGGCAAACGCGCCAGGAAACAGGAGTCGTTTCATCTCATCTCCGGATTGTTCAAACGGGTGAATGCAATGGGGCTTTCCGGATCACCAATCGGCGCCCAGGACCGAACCATCATCGGGGCGGCAGGCGTTGAACCAGGTGACAGCGGTGAGGCCGCCGCTAAGCGACCGGACACTGCCGTCCATTTGGGCCACATTCATCACGGTGCTGTGAAGGCCCTGCAGTCGACGGTAGTCGCAGGCGTTGGGGAAAGCGCCCACCTGGAAGGCACCGGGATTCACCACCCCCCCGTTCCAGTTCTGGCGGAAGCCGGGGTCGCTGCGTGGGCCGACCGTGGTGACTGGCAGGTCGAAGGCAGGCATGTCCCACCACGAGTTGTTGGCGCCCAGCGGGCCAGTGGCGGGGTTCCAGGCGCCGGCGCCATCCTGCCAGTTGGCGGTGGCGGTGACTTTTTGGCCGCGGGCCCAGATGGAATAGGTGAAGGATCCGGTGCCCAGATTCGGGGTCGCGCCCGCCTTGGGATAGTTGGGCCCGGTGCAGTCAGCCATGCGTTCGGCGAAGGCGACGGTATTGGAGGTGCCATCGGTGACGCCGGTGATGGTACGATTACCGTCGCACACTGCGGCGTTCACGGGATAGTTGGTCGCGCCAAAACCGACCCCGTTACGCACCAACCGGGCGCCCCGCGGGTGCCCGGAGGAAAACTGGCCACCCTGGACTGCTGCCTCGCTGGGACAAACGAAAGTCTTCACCACCGCGGTGGCCACATTGAAAGACTGGCCATTGGCCTGCTTGAACAGGTTATCCTGTTCGATGAAGGGGAGCAGAAAGAAATGGGCGCTTCCATTGGTGCTGCCCAACAGGCCAGCATAGGGGGGAAGTTTGCCGTTGGTGTCGCCGAAACTGTGCAGGGCGATACCCAGTTGCTTCAGATTGTTGGAGCAGCTCATCCGGTTGGCGGCGTCGCGCACTTTTTGCACGGCGGGAACTAGCAGGCCCACCAGGACGGCGATGATGGCGATCACCACCAACAATTCAATGAGTGTGAATGCACCACGGGGGAAAGGTTTTTTCATTGCGGGAGGACCCTGAGAAGACTAAAAATGAAGAAATGAAGAGGCTCTCAGAGATTAAAGGTGATTTTGTGAGAACGCAAGCTTCTTTTTAATGAGAATTAGCGATATACTTAAATATTCTTTTATGGGATTGAATTGCGATGGCCCGGATCAGAAACCATCCGTTGTTCCCTGCCTTGGTTTTCCTTGCGGGGCTGTTTGGCCAATCCGCTCAGGGTGCCGAGAAGGTTGATTTCCAAACCATCGGAACCCTATTTCGGGCCAAATGCTTCAGCTGCCACGGGCCTGAAAAACAGCGGGCCAACTTGCGGCTGGACACCCCGGCTGGAATTCAGGAGGGGGGCGACTCCGGTCCGGTGCTGGAACCGGGCAAGCCCGACTCCAGCCGGTTGCTCGATGCCGTTCTTGGACGCAACGGCCAGAATCGCATGCCGCCCAAGGGGGACCCGCTTTCAGAAAAGGAAGTGGAGCTGGTTCGCGCCTGGATCGCCGAGGGTGCCAAAATGCCAGCCTCGGGGAAAACCGCGACGGTGGACAAGTCAAAGCACTGGTCGTTCCAACCCATCACCAATCCCCAGGTCCCGCAGGTGATCCAGCCGGCTTGGGTGAAAAATTCTATCGATGCGTTTGTGCTGGCCAGGCTGGACCGTGAGGGGCTCAAGCCCTCGCCCGAAGCCGATGCCATCACCCTGATGCGGCGGGTCAGTCTGGATTTGACCGGCTTACCATCTGAGCCAGCGCAAATAGCCAATTTTATCGGTCGCTTTGGGGCACAAGCCTATGAGAAGTGGGTCGATCACCTGCTGGGTCAGCCAGCCTATGGGGAACGCTGGGCGCGGGTCTGGCTGGACCAGGCACGCTATGCGGACAGCAATGGTTACTCGATTGATGCACCGCGCAGCATCTGGCCTTGGCGCGATTGGGTGATCCAGGCGCTAAACGACGACATGCCCTTTGACCGATTCACCACCGAGCAATTGGCGGGAGACCTGATTCCTGGCGCGACAGTCAGCCAAAAGGTGGCCACAGGTTTTCACCGCAACACGCAAATTAACGAGGAGGGTGGGGTAGATAAAGAACAGTTTCGTGTTGAATCAGTCATCGACCGGGTGGGAACAACCGGCTCGGTTTGGCTCGGGCTCACCATTGCTTGCGCCCAATGCCATAACCACAAGTTCGATCCTATTTCCCAGCGAGAGTATTACCAGTTGTTTGCCTTTTTCAATAACCAGGATGAGCCGTCTTTGACTTTGGTGCCAGCGGTGATGGCCAAGGAACAGCTCGAGTCGGTTGGCAAGGTTGACAAAGATGGCAAGAAGGCCAAGGCCAAACCCAAGGTGGAAAAGCCTGCCATCACCACCATGGTTTTGGCCGAGCGCCCTGTGGCCCGGCAAACAAAAATACTCCTGGGGGGTGATTTTACCCGTGCTGGAATGGAGGTGGATGCGGGAACGCCCGCCCTGTTGCCCAGCCTGAACAGGGCTTCCGCTGTGGGCAAACCCAACCGTTTGGATTTGGCCCAATGGTTGGTAAGTAGAATCAATCCACTCACATCCAGGGTTTTGGTGAACCGGCACTGGGGGCATTTCTTTGGTCTACCCTTAGTTGAGACCGAGAACGATTTTGGCACGCAAGGATCCTTACCCAGCCATCCCGACCTGCTTGACTGGCTGGCAACGCGGTTCATGGAGGATGGTTGGTCGATGAAAAAACTGCACCGGCTGGTGGTTAACTCGGCCACCTACCGCCAGTCTTCGGCCCATAGGCAAGATTTGGATACCCGTGACCCGCGCAACAGGTTGCTGGCCCGGCAGAAAAGGATCCGCCTGGGGGCCGAGGCGGTACGCGATAGCGCCTTGGTGGCGAGCGGGCTATTGAGCGACAAAGTGGGTGGGCCCAGCGTGTTCCCACCCCAGCCGTCGGGGGTGGACCAGTTCACCCAGGTGAGGCGGCCCTGGGTTGCCAGCGAGGGGCCCGACAGATATCGCCGAGGGTTGTACACGCATTTTTGGCGCGCCGCACCCTACCCTGGTTTAACGGTGTTCGATGCGCCCGATGCCGGCACCACCTGCACCAGGCGTAACCAATCCAACACGCCACTTCAGGCGCTTACGCTCCTGAATGATCAGGCCTATGGCGAATGTGCTCATGGGCTGGCGCTTAGGGTGTTGAAAGAGGGCGCCGAAAGCCAACAAAGCCTCGTTGGAAGAATGTTCGAATTGGCCATGGCGCGCCAACCGACTGAGGCCGAACGCCAGCGGTTGGGCCGGTTCAACGAGGAGCAAGTGAGGCGGCTTGAGGGGAATTCCAAAGTGTTGGATCTCTTGCTTGCCCAAGGTGGACAACCGGGCAAGGAACTGGCGGCTCGTCCCGAGGCGGCAGCGGGCAAGGCTGCACTGGTACTGCTGGCCCGGTTGGTCCTCAATCTGGATGAGTTCATCACCCGTGAGTGATTCCATGCACCCAAATGAAATGAACGCACTTGCTACAGAAACACGCCGGCATTTCTTTAGAAGGTGCCCGGTTTCGCTAGGCGGCATAGCGCTTGCGAACTTGTTGGGGCGTGATGGTCTGGCAACAGGATCCACGCGCGTTTCGACAGGCGATGCCTTGTGCGGCCTTCATCACACGCCCAAGGCCAAGCGGGTGATTTACCTGTTCATGGCGGGCGGCCCCAGCCAGTTTGAGCTGTTTGAGCCCAAGCCCGAGTTGCAAAAGCTCCACGATCAGCCAATTCCCGAGTCGTTTGTGAAGGGAAAACGATTCGCCTTCATGGACACATTCTCGAAAGAGCGTCCCAAGCTGCTTGGGACCAAGCGCAAGTTTGCCCCTGTTGGGGATGCCGGTTTGCAAGTCTCGGAGTTGCTGCCGCATTTCAAGTATATTGCCAACGATGTGGCTTTTGTGCGCACTGTGGCCACCGATATTTTTAACCATGCCCCAGCGAAATTGTTTGTCAATACAGGCAGCGCTCAATCGGGCAGGCCTAGCCTGGGTAGTTGGCTGAGCTATGGCATAGGCAGCGAATCGAAAGACTTGCCTGCATTTGTGGTGCTGCAGTCGGGCGGTCGTGGGCCCCGTGGCGGTGCCCCCCTTTGGGGATCTGGTTTTTTGCCTACCGCCCATCAGGGTGTGCCTTTTAGGTCGATGGGTGACCCGATTGTTAGCCTGTCGAGCCCCCCTGGTATTGATCAGCAGATTCAGGGCGAAACTGTCGAGGCGTTGGCCGATCTGAATCGGCTTCATCAACAATCGACCGGGGATAGCGAGATCACCACGCGGATCAAGGCCTATGAGATGGCCTACCGCATGCAGTCGAGTGCGCCCGAACTGATTGACCTCAAACGGGAAAGCAAGGAAACCCTTGATTTATATGGCGCTACCCCGGGCAAACCATCATTTGCCAACAACTGCGTGCTGGCCCGTCGCATGATTGAGCGCGGTGTGCGCTTCGTGCAGCTTTACCACACCGATTGGGACCACCATGGCGACACCGTGAACCATCTGGGTGGCCCCTTGGAAAAGGTGTGTCTCGAGACCGACCGTGCCTGCGCCGCATTGGTGCTGGACCTGAAGCGGCGGGGCTTGTTGGAAGACACGCTGGTGGTGTGGGGTGGAGAATTCGGCCGCACGCCCATGGGTGAGGTGCGGGAATTGGTGGGCCGCAACCACCATATTGACACCTTCCCCATGTGGTTTGCTGGCGCTGGTGTGAAAAAAGGAATCGTGCATGGCCAAACTGACGAGTTTGGTTTCGCGCCGGTTGCAGGCCGGGCGCATGTGCACGATATTCAGGCCACCGTGCTGCACCTGTGTGGAATTGACCACAAAAAGCTCACTTACCGCTTTCAGGGGCGGGATTTCCGCCTGACGGACGTCCATGGCGAGTTGATGGCACCGATTCTGGCTTAGGTTGGTTCGCCCGGTTGAGCGGTGTTTCCACCTGCCCTGAATTACCCTGGGGCTTCTTGCCCAGCCAGGTAGGGTGCGGTGTTTTCATTTGTTATGTCAGATGGGAACCGGATACAGCCCCTGGATTGCCAGTAGAATGGGCCAGAGCCGTGTTGTCCAAGTTTTTATAGTGGCGGGGCCTCCATGAAAAGTGTTTTCGGTCGTGTTTTGGCGATGCTGGCGGGTGCGGCAGGCCTAGCGCAAGCCGGCGCTGGGGACACGCCCACCTTCACCAAGGATGTGGCGCCGATCCTTTTCAAGCATTGCGCGTCCTGCCACCGCCCGGGGGAAATCGCCCCCTTCAGCCTTTTGGAATACAAGGATGCCGCCAAGCGCGCCGATTTCCTGGCGAAAATCACCGGGGAAAACCGGATGCCCCCCTGGTCTCCCGAGCCGGGTTTCGGTCATTTCATGGATGAGAGAAGGTTGACGGTTTCGGAAAAGGCAACAATCGCGGCATGGGCCAAGGCCGGCGCCCCCGAGGGGGACCCGGGGAATCTACCCGCCAAGCCCGCCTTCGGCTCTGGCTGGGTGCTGGGCAAACCGGACCTGGTGGTGGAAATGCCGGCGGAGTTCACTATCCCCGCGTCCGGCCCTGATGTGTACCAGTGCTTTGTCATCCCGCTTCCTGTCACGCAGGACGAGGCGGTGGTGGCGGTCGATTTCCAGCCGGGCAACACCAAAGTAGTCCATCATGCCATCCTCTACCTGGACAGCAATGGCCAGGGGCGCGCCAAGGCGGACCCGGTCACCCGCAGCTTTCCAAGCTTTGGGGGGCCGGGCATCCGTCCCACCGGCAATATCGGGGCGTGGGCTCCGGGAATTCGACCCGGGCTACTGCCCGAGGGGACCGGCCGTTACCTGAAAAAGGGATCGGACCTGGTGCTCCAGATCCACTACCACCCCTCCGGCAAGGAGGAAAAGGACAAAAGCCGGGTAGGCATCTACTTTTCAAAGGTGCCGGTCCGCAACTATGTAGGCGCCGCCGGTATCCGCACCAGGCAATGGGCCCTCAGGATTCCGGCCGGTGAACCCAACTTCACCGTGGTCGAGCAATCCGATCCCCTGCCTGTGTCCGCTAAGGCGATCGGAATCCTGCCCCACATGCATTACCTGGGCAAGGAGATGAAGGTGGACGCGAAGCTGCCCGACGGCAGCGAGATACCCCTGATCTGGATCAAGGACTGGGATTTCAACTGGCAGGGGATCTACGGCTACCAAGAGCCGGTCAACCTGCCCAAGGGGACGGTGCTGCGGATGAAGGCGGTCTTTGACAACTCGACGGCCAATCCCCGCAACCCCTCCTCCCCGCCGATCCCCGTCACCTGGGGCGAGCAAACCCAGGACGAGATGTGCATTTGCGGCGTGCAGGTCATCACCGAGACCAAAAAGGAACTGCGGCAGGTGATGGACATGCTCCACGGCGACCTGGGGATGATCTTGGGCGGGGGCGGCTTGCCCGAGGATGCCGAGACCCAGGCGGTCGCCATGGAACGCACCAAGAAAATGGAGCGGATGGTCCTGTGGGAGTACGATGCCGACAAGGACGGCAAGATTTCCAAGGAAGAACTGGAACTGGTGCCCAAATCCAACCGCGACCGGGTCACGCTAATTTTGCGGGTGATGGGCAAATTAAAGTGACGGGGGTTTGGCCTCCCCGCTGGCAATAGGTAAGAGAAGGATACTACAGGTCCTTACTTGCCATCCGTCTCTTCCTCCTTTTGGAACTGCTCAAGTTCCTCAAGGAATTTCCAGGCCTTGATCAGGCTTTTGCTGGTATTACTCTCGTCAAATGATCGGGCCAGCCAGGACCGTGGCTTGCGGAGGATCAGCCATTGCAGCAGACAAAAACCAGCCAAGGATATGGCGGCGCTTAGCAATAACCAGTTCACCACAGTAGGTGCCTTGACCCAAAGGTCTGCCCCCAGTGCAGCGAAGACCACCAGCAAAAATGGGATCCAGATCAGGCACCCGGTGATCCCATAGAGCCATGGGGCCTTGCGGGCACGCCAGTCTCGAAGTTTGGCCAGAGTGGTCTGGATTTCCAGAACGGGTTTTCCATGGTCGATCAGGCGGATCAGTGCCAACTGGCTGCCCGCGTCAATAATCATCATCAGAGCGTAGGCGTGCACCAGGATGCCCGCGATGGCAAGGTGGAAGGTATCCAGGTGCCGGAGCCAGAAGGTGACAAAGAGGATCGCCAAGGCGACGCCGAACAGCATTTGGGCCCAGAGGGCAAAGACAAGGGGCCAAAGTGCCGATTTGGCCCGGTCGATCCGGTTGTCGGTAAGCGTTTGCAAAGCCAAGCGATTTTGTTCGGCCAGGCGTTTGTCCAGAATCTCCCAAGCGTTCTTTATTTCTTCCAGATTCATGGTGGAACCCCTTTGCTGAATCAGGATGGAGGGCATGTGGGTAATTCCTCACGGATTCGTTGTTTCAGGCGGCCAACTTTGGTGGCCGCGTTGGTTTCCGTGATTCCGAGAATCTCTGCGATTTCGCGGTAAGGCCGATCTTCCAAGTAAAGGACCAACAGGGCCCGATTGAGAGGGTCCAAAGCCTGGATGAAGCAAACCAGTTTCGAGACCCGGGGGTCGGGATCTTTGCCGGTGGGGGCAGCGATGGATTCACCCAGGGCGGAATCCAACGAAATCGGCCGGGGTTTTGTTTGTCGCAGGCGTGAAATGGCGACATTCAGGGCCACCCGGTACATCCAGGTGGAAAAAGGACGATCACGCTGGTACCTGGGGAAAGAACTCCAGAGCTGCGCCAGGATTTCTTGTGCCAGATCCTCACGGTCAGCAGCGTTATCCTGGTAGGAATGGGCGATTTTCAAAATGATCCCTTGATGGCTGCCGATCAGCCCAAGGAATTCAGCATGATCTTCAGCCTTGAACATGAGCCCGGTTTCCTTGAGGGAATCCGGCGATTTGCCGTTTCCCGCAAGGTGTGATTCGTTGGAAAGGCGGAAAAATCACAAGGTGGGTGATAATCAACGCCCAGCCACGCGCACCGGCTCGGTGCCATAGGGGCCCATTGATTCTGGGCGGTTGGCGCTACCCAAGGCTTTGTGGTCGATTTTGCCCAGCATTTCCTTGTGCACATGGGCGATATTTTCAGGAATTTTTTGCGCGTCTTTGCCGGTCCATTCCTTGTACCAAGGCATGTCGCACGAGGCGGTAATCTCTTCCAGTGTCTTGTTGGCGTCGATGCCTTTCTTGACCATGTCGCGCATGTCTGCAAAGTAGCGGCGTTGCAGGGCGATGAGTTGGCGCGCGGGTGAAGGTTTGCCGTGGCCCGGCAGGACCACCTCCGGGTCGAGCTCGGCCATGCGGTCGAGCACGCGCACCCAAGAGGCCGAGTTACTATGGCCCATGAAGTTAAATGCGCCGTTCACGCAGGCATCGCCTGTGCAGAGAATTCGGTGTTTAGGTAGCCATGCCACCGCGTCACCGGGTGTGTGGGCATGACCCAGAAAATGGAACTCAAGCCGCTGGGTTCCGTCATCGAGCACATACTTTTCGTCAAACGGGATATCGACCGTTTTGAGTTTGTTTTCTGCGATATCCTTGCGACCCTTGGAGGCTTCTTCCCACTGCTTGGGGCCGTTGGTTTCGAGCAGGCGTGAGCAGTTGACATGTCCCACCACCTTGGCACCTTCGCGGGCCCATACGGTATTGCCGTAGGCGTGGTCGCCGTGGTGGTGGGTATCGAGAACAAATTTGATCGGTTTGTCAGTGGTTTTGCGGATGGCGGCGACCACATCCTCGGCTTCCTTGGGGAAGTTGGCATCGATAACTGCCACATAGTCCTTAAAAACCACCCAGATGTTGTTGCAGCCGCCAAAGGGTACCGACATGTCAGTGGCGCTGATGGACGAATAACGGAAAAAGACGCCGGGGGCCATTTCTACCACATCGTTGAATTTCATGGCAGGAATCTGCTTTTCCTGAATTGCCTGTGTCTTCTGGATTTCCCCGCCGACCCATGCTGCCAAAATGCAACCGGTTAATGCCGTCATGCCAGTCAGCCAGCTAGAAAAGGCGCGCATGGTGAATTCTCCAGATTTTGTGGGGTTTGAACCCCTGTTGTGGCCATTGAATGGTTGTAGAGTCCTAGCTTGACCGGGTTTTAGGGTCGAGGCAAACGGTTTTTTGGTCGATTGTGGGGGATATGGGGTGGGCCCAAAACGGGGGCAAGGGGCCGGGAAAGTGCTGATCCGGCTTGTTCCAAACGAGGTTTTTGGTAAACTACGGGTTCGATTTGCGAACGAGGAAGATCCGATGTCGAAGAAGTGTGATACCTGCGGCAAGGGCCCAATTGTGGGCAACCAATACACCAAGCGCGGTAAGCCCAAATATCTGGGTGGTAACGGCGTGAAAGTCACCGGCAAGCACCTTCGCAGGTTCCTGCCCAATCTGCAGCGCATGCAGGTTCAGGTGGGTGGTTCGGTTGAAACCCTGCGCGTTTGCACCCAGTGCATTCGCTCGGGCCTCATCGCACGCCCGATCAAGCGCAAGCCCTTCCAGCCCGCCTGATTTCAACAGCCATGAGCTTAGAACTGGATCAAGTCCGCTGGGTTGCACACCTCTCCCGCTTGGAGCTATCCGAGCAGGAATTGTCCAGCCTTGGCGGGCAGCTGGCATCCATTGTTAAATATGTAGATCAGCTGCGCGCTGTGAATACCGAAGGTGTTGAGCCTATGGCTCATGCCTTGGATTTGGTGAATGTTCTGCGCGATGACGCGATCGTCCCCTCCCTGCCCGTTTCTGAAGCTTTGGCCAATGCCCCGGCCCGCGTGGGTGACCATTTTGCGGTTCCCGCCGTGTTGGACTGACACACCCCGGATTAGCCCACCATGTCTTCCGCTCACAACGCTCTGGTCCGTCTATCTGCCAGCGAGTTGGTAGGCAAACTGCAAAAGGGCGAGGTGAGGTCGGTTGATTTGGCCCAAGCTTTTATCGCCTCCTGCGACAAAAACGAACCTGCCATCCAAGCATTCCTCCACCTGGACCGCCAAGCCATCTTGGACGCTGCCGAGCACTCCGATTCCAGGCGCAAGGCGGGGGAAAAGCTGGGTCCTTTGGCCGGTCTTCCCATCGCCATCAAAGACAACATGTGCCAGAAGGGTGTCCCCACCACCTGTGCCAGCAAAATTCTGAAGGGTTTCAAGCCTCCATACAGCGCGACCGTGGTGGAAAGGCTGCAAGCCGCCGGGGCGGTTCCCTTTGGCAAAACCAACCTCGACGAGTTCGCCATGGGCTCGTCCACCGAAAACAGCGCCTACCAGACCACCCGTAATCCTTGGGACACCACCCGCATTCCGGGCGGCAGCTCCGGCGGCAGCGCCGCAGCAGTCGCTGGTTGTTTGGCGCCACTTTCATTGGGTTCAGACACAGGCGGGTCCATTCGCCAGCCGGCTAGCCTATGCGGAATTGTGGGCCTAAAACCCACCTACGGCCTTATCAGCCGCTACGGCCTTGTGGCATTCGCCAGTTCACTCGACCAAATCGGCCCCTTCTCGCACGATGTCACAGGCAGCGCCCTGTTGCTACAAGCCCTTGCCGGGCATGACCCGCGTGACACCACCTGCGTCAACCAACCTGTGCCCGATTATTTGGCCGACCTCGATAAGCCGCTAGCCGGCCTGCGTGTGGGCGTGGCTCGCGAGTTCTTTGGCGAAGGCCTCGACAGCCAGGTGGAAAAAGCAGTCCGCGCCGCGCTGGATGTTTATAAGAGCCAAGGGGCAACAATTGTAGATGTTTCGCTGCCCACCAGCCCCCATGCGGTAGCCACCTACTATCTGGTGGCAACAGCCGAGGCATCGAGCAATCTGGCCCGGTTCGATGGCGTGCGTTACGGCCACCGCACCGAACGAAAAGGCAACCTCATCGAGCAATACAGTCGCAGCCGTGGCGAGGGTTTTGGCGCCGAGGTGAAACGCCGCATCATGCTGGGTACCTATGCCCTGTCCAGCGGCTATATCGACGCTTACTACCTGCAGTCATTGAAAGTGCGTCGGCTGATTTTGCAAGATTTCGAGAAGATCTTCAGCCAGTGTGATGTGCTTGCCGGCCCCACAGCGCCTACAGCCGCCTTCAAGGTGGGCGAGAAATCCTCCGACCCCCTTGCGATGTATCTGAGCGACATCTACACCATCAGTTGCAACCTCGCGGGAATCAGCGGTATCAGCATCCCTTGCGGTTTCACCGACAATGGATTGCCTATTGGCTTGCAATTGCAGGGGCCACAGTTTGCAGAATCCAAGCTTTTGCGCGCCGCGCGCATGCACGAGAAAGCCACCGACTGGCACACCCGCCGCCCCGCGCTGGTGGGATAATCGCTTGGATTATTGAGAAGAGTCCATGGTGCCCAAGCATGTCATTCTGGCCTCCATATTATTTGCCAGTTTGCCCTCGTTATGCCTAAGCCAGGTTGTGATTGCTCCTGAAGATCGTCAGCCTGTGCGAATCCAAGGCAGGCAACAGGCTCCAGAATTTGAGGATATTGCCGAGTGGATCAATACTAAACCCCTCGCCATGAAGGAATTGCGGGGCAAGGTGGTGGTGGTCCATTTCATGGCTTTTGGTTGAATCAATTGCGTGCGCAATTACCCCTGGTACAGGGCGATTCACGACGAGTTTGGCAAGCCCCAAAGCAAAGATAAAGAGCCCTCGCTTGTGGTGGTGGGTATCCACACACCTGAGATCGACCAAGAAAAAGAGATTGCCAAAGTCAAAAAGAAATTGATGGAGGCGAAATTGGTTTTTCCGGTTGCCATCGACAACGAAATAACCATGTGGAAGCGCTACGGGAACCGCTATTGGCCTTCAGTTTACCTGATTGACAAAAAGGGAGTTGGTCGCTGGGGTTGGCCCGGCGAACTTGGCTTGATGGGTGCCCCGGGCGAAAAAATGATGCGGGAAAAAATAGAGGAACTCTTGAAGGAATAACCGCAAAAAGTTA
>CAIWHS010000355.1 GCA_903912515.1 uncultured Planctomycetaceae bacterium | reverse complement strand
CTGGAAACCAAGGTCGGTTCGAATACGGTCACGCGGAATGTCTGGAGCCCGGTGTATGTCGATGGCTTGGTGCTGAGGGATCGGGATACCGATGGGAATGGCACCCTCGATGAACGCTTGTATGCGCTGCAGGATGCCAACTGGAATACCACGGGACTGGTGAGTGCTGGCGGGACGGTGCAGGAACGGTACACCTACACGCCGTTTGGGCAGGTCACCTTCCGGGATGGCAGTGGCTCCACGCTTTCGGCATCGGCGAAGGATTGGGTGTTTTTGCACCAGGGGGGCGAGAGGATCGCGGCGGGGGATTTTGAGTTCAGGAATAGGTTGTATAGCCCCAGCTTGGGTCGGTGGCTGAGCAATGATCCGCTGGGGTTCGACGCGGGGGATCAGAACTGGTATCGGAGCATTGGGAATAATCCGGGGAATGGGCTAGATCCGTGGGGGTTGGAAAAAATTATGATTACCGCAGATGCTTTTATACCTAATAAGATGTTGGACGAGCCGTGGCCTTACCAACATTTGTATCCATATACAATAAGAAAATTTAAAGGTGATAACAGGGAGATAAGTCTGGTCCCATTACCAGAAATTAATTCCAGGATTTCCAACTGGATAGAAATTGAAACCGACTGGGAATTATCAAAAACCCCAACAATTAGATCCGGATCAAATGCGAGCAATTCAACAGCTTACTATTATTATAAAAAGAGCAGGCGTCCTTTGCTTTACAAGACAGAGATAGGGGAAAATAAACCATTGAATCCGATTCAGGAAAGCAAATACCTTGAAAACGGAGAAATTGAAGTAAGATTAAAAAATGGTGGGGCCAATTCATTATTGGTGGCGCCTCATATTGATTACGATTGGAAATTGCGTATAAAAAAGAATCTTAATAATAAGTTAGAGATTATAGGAGCCGGAAATCACGACGGTTTCCCGGCCTACGAATTATATGTCCAAGAAATTTTAATCTATGGATATGATCCTAGGAAAACAGGTGAAACACCATGGTCACTTGTTGGATCTGCAGATATTAAAGCTGATGTGCCAAAATTCAAATTGCCATAAAATGCTATTGAAATTTGTCTTTCTAGGTAAAATCTATGTTGATCAGCCCTAAAACCAAATCCGCCCTTATTTTTTACATGACGGTTTTTGGTTTCTTTTTCCTCCTGGCGTTGCCCGAAGTTCTAAATCAGGGAATATTTTTTCGGACAATCCTCTTTCCGAAAATTAATGAAATCACAATTGAAATCCCTGATGATTTTACAGGAAGGGTGGACCTTGATCCTGACCCAAAATTGAAAGGTCAAACCCATCGCTATTTTGTGGCTGGTCCGAATGGAAAAACCCCGGTTCCGGACATTGGCATTTTTTACAATTGGCACTCCTTAGTGATTAAAACAAAGTCAGGCCAAGTTATAGAAAAATTTGATGACAGACCCCAGGGGGGAAAAAGACGCCAAAGCAGATACTATATAAATATATATAACGATGGCAAAGTTATCCGGTATCTCATAGAGAGCCCGGAATACATTGATAATTTTCTCCGGAAACGCTTTCCTGGGTGAAATCAGGGTCTTTCTGAAGTATTCGTCCGGCGAAAGACCCCTGGACCTGTGTCCAGAGGTCGTCGGTCTCATTGGGTTTTCAGCTTTGGTGATCAGAAGGACAACAAGGTGCTTGCCTCGCTGAGCGAGGTGTACACCTACGATTCGCTGAACCAGATTGCCACGTACAAACTGGGCACCCTGAACAGTGGCAAGACCGATGTCACCGGCTCCCCGTCAAACAGCCAGTCCTGGGACTACGACGCCGTCGGCAACTGGGACTCCATCACCACCAACAGCACCACGCAAACAAGGACTGCCAATAAACAGAACGAAATCACCGCCGTCAGCGGCGCCACTACCCCCACCTATGACAGCAACGGCAATCTGACCACCGACGAAAACAACGTATTCGTCCGGCGAAAGACCTCTGGACGCATGTCCAGAGGTCATCGGTTTGAGTCGGTTTTCAGCTTTCGTGATCAGGCCGATTGAGGAACTGGCTGACAGGACGGGAGCAAGGTGTGAAGGTCCTCCCTCGGGGTGACCGGCAAACGGTCGAGGGTGTTCTTCAGGTACTGCCAGGGATTGATGCCGAACTTCTTGCAGGTTTCGGTGAAGCTGGCCAGGATCGCCAGGGCCCTTCCGCCCCGGTCCGAGCCGAAGAATAGCCAGTTTTTCCTCCCGATCGCGAAGGGCTTCACAGCCCGCTCCGCCGTGTTGTTGTCGATAGCGCAGTCGCCGTTGGTGGTGTACGCCACCAACGCGTCCCACTGGTTCAGGGTGTAATTCACCGCCTCCATCAGCCGGCTCTTCGGCAGGGACTTGGCCTTCACCTTCTCCAGCCACGCCTTCAGGTTTTCCAACAGGGGAACCGCGTCCCGGACCCGCGCCGCCAACTTGCCGGCCGCATCCAAGCCCTTGATGCTTTCCTCGATCTGGTACAACGCCCTGATCCGGGCCACCGCCTCGTGCGACTCCAGCAGCGCCGAGTTCTCGGCCTCCACGAACTTCCGGCGCGCATGCGCCCAGCAGCCCACCTCGATCACCTTGCCCTTGGCTCGGGCAAAGACCTCGTTGTAGCCGGCATACGCATCACACTGCAGATACCCCTCGAACCCCGCCAAGAACCTGACCGGGCCATCGCGACACCGGTCCGGCGTCGCATCGTAAACCGTCCCGAACCGGGAGCAATACGCCCACAGCCGGCCCAGACGGCATTTCTCCAATTCCTGCACCCGCACTGGCGTGTCGTCGGTGAACAACACCCAATCCGACAGCACCCGGTCCTTCAGCAACCGATACAGTGGCATCAGCACATCTGCTGTGTCCATCAGCCAGTCGCACAAGGTCGAGCGACTCAGGTGGACGCCCTGCCGCGCGTGACGGTTCACCTGCCGGTACACCGGCAGGTGGTCCACCAACTTCGACACCACCACATCCGCCAGCAGGCCGTTGGCCGCCATCGTCTTGGGCAGCGCCTCCGGCGGCATGCCCGGCACATGGATCGATTCCCGGCCGTCCGGGCTGATGACCCGGTACTTGATCCGCACCAACTGGCTGACGAACAGCGTCGACGGCTTGTAGTCCAGCTTCTCGCTGACCTCCTCGCCGATCCGCTTCCATTCCCCGCCCAGCGCCGACAGCTCCGTGGGAGTGAAGTCCACCGTCCGGGTCACACGGGCCAGATCGTCCGGGATCTTCCGGCGGCCGTGGGCCGAGCGCCTGCGTTGGCTGGGAACAGGTTCCGGTTCCGGAGGGGGTGGGGGCGGCTGGTCCGCTGCCGGTGGCTGGCCCTCTTCCAGCCCATCGAAGAGGCCCGGCTGGTTCTGCCCCAGCTTGTCCGACTTCACCCCGTACAGCCGGCGGATCAACTGGTCGATCCGTTCCTGCAGCTCGGTGTTCCTCTGCCGTTCCGCCTGATGCGAGGCGAGCAGGCCGCGCACCAGTTCCTGCAGGACGCCCACATCGTGGGGAAGAACTGCGATAGGTAGGGCGGGTGGTAGGCGCATACAGATAAAATGCAAAAAGGTATCGTCAGGGTCCACCTCATTCCATGTTTTTGCCAGAGGTCAAACAGCCCGCCGGTCCGGCAAGGCAAACCGCCTCCGCCGCCGCGCCGAATCCAGATCGATACCACTGAGGATCAGCGCCAGGTCGGTGGACTGGATCTCCAGGCAACCCAGCTTCAACCCGTTGGCCGGGAGCTGGAAAGTTCCTGTCTCCAGCCGCTTCTGCCAGATCGCGTAACCGTCCCGGTCCCAGTACAGGATCTTCAAACGATCCCGGGCCTTGCCCCGGAAGATGAACCAGGCTCCCGACAGCGGGTCTTGGCCCAAATTGTCCCGCACTACCTGGGCCAGCGTGTCGAAACTCTTCCGCATGTCCACCGGATCCAGGCAGACAAAGATCTGGGCCGTGGCGTGGTTCAGCATGTCCCCCCTCCGTTCAGGGTGCGAAACAGGTTGGAAAGCAACGACCCATCGTGACTGGACAGACGCACCACGTGACCAGAGGGGCAACGCACCTGCACTCGAAGGGTGGGATCTGGAAGGATCCGAATCGGAATCAGTTGAGGACCCACAGCCAAGGGGTGCGCCCGTCGCAACAGTTCACGGCGCCAGAAGTAAAAGGAGGCCTCGGTTACATGACGAGCCTTGCAGTAGGCCCGGATTGTCTGGCCACTAACCGGGTGCCCAGCAACAATCTCCCGCCACTTCGCTTCCAGCCTTACGCTCCGCTTGCTCCGCATCGCCGAATCTCCTCGTGGTTCCGAAAAACCACAAGGCTAACAGACGTACAAAGAAGGTTTTTCGCCGGACGGACACGTTGATGGTGTGGCAATAAAAGAAAAAGGCCGGTGTTTTGGCACCGGCCTTTTTCGTGCGTAGTTCATGCCATCAGGCCAGACTTATTATGGAGGCCCGAAGCCGTCGAGGTTCAGGATGCCATTGAGCGAGCCCTGTCTGATGATTGGTGAGAAGAAGTTGTAGCGGAACTTGTAGTTGAAGTAGTTGGCCACGGCTTCGGCCGGGGTCCACTGCATCACCATGAGGTCGCCAGGCAAAAGGCGTATGCGCTCGCGGGGATCACGCAAGGCCCGCACCACATCGACGCGGATGTTGAGTTGGCGGTCATTTTCCAGTCTGCGCAGAATGGTCACGAATGTGGGGTTGGGGTTACCCAAGCCACCACCCGCGGCGAACCCGCCACCAAAGGCAGTCTGGCTGTAGGCACCATTCAGCAACGGGCCACGCACCATGGAAATCGCCTCGATCACATCGAGATCCGAATCTCTGGGCAAGGGGTATTGGCCCACACCAATCAGGCCAGCGGTGTAGAAGTACTCGGTTTTGCGGCTTTCGACATAGACGATGTCGCCATCCTTTAGCAGGATGTCTTCCTCGTCGAACGGCCATGGTTCGCCGGCCTTCAATTTCAGGGGTACCCTGATGAAGCTTTTGTTGGCGGTGGCGGGGGAAGCCAAGTCGGTGGGATTGGTGTTACGCTGGATGATGATCTCGGCTTTGCCGCCTTCGCCTGGCAAGCCACCTGTGCGACTGAGGGCGTTGAGGATATCGTTCTCACCCGCTGGCAGGAACAAAGCGTATCCGTTGGCAGATTTGGCGCTTTGGTTATTGATAACCACTGAGCCAAAAGAGGCGGCGGGGTTGGCGGTGCCGGTGGGCATTTGGCCACTGTCCTCGCGTACCACCAGAATTTGGTACGTGCGCGGCTGCATGAGGGTGGCCACCATGCGGAACTTATCGGCCTGAATGATCTGTTTTTTGACGGTGTAGGCTTCGCGAATCAGGTCCTGGGCCTCGCGGAGAGTTTTTCCCTTCACATCAATGGGGTCCACGCTTGGGAGGATGACAATGCCGCCTTCCTGCACCGGAATGGGAAAGCCGATGGCGGGGGGAAGGCCTTGTTGTTCCGATATTCTGAACGGCAGGGTCTGACCTTGTTCACCTAAAATTTTATCGATGTAAAGGCCCAGGATGTCGCCCTGATCGAGGGTGTAATTTTTGTTGGGCTTTTGGCGTAACAGATCAAGCGGGATGGGCTTGTATGCATCGCGCGGGGTGCCCAAATATTCTTCTGGAACCCGACGGGCCGGCACACCATCGATGGCCGGGTTGGTTAGCTGGGCGCAACCAGTTGACAGCGATGCCCAGCAGGCCAAGCCGATGGCTATCGCGCGCAATCGGTGTTGAAACCTTGGGAACATGTTTAGGTTGCCAACCGTGAGTGAGGGGCGATTCATCGGTTACCTCCAGGGATTTGGCCCGGGAGGAGCATGGGAGGGGCTTCCGATGATGGGGGAGTCGGTTTAGGCTGGGGCAGAACCGGCAGATTGGGGTCACCCTCATCTGGCGAGTTGGAGGTGCTTGGCTTGGAGAATTTAGGATGATGATCAGTGGTGAATTTGGTGTTTGGCACAAACAGAGGCACTTCGTATTGCCGCCTGAGGCCAGAGGCTTGAGCGATTTCAGCCCCCTGACGGAACCCGTTGAACCAATCCATGATGGCCAGGTTGCCTTTAGGCGTCAGGTGTTTGGCCAGCCAGTATCTGCGTGGTGCCTGGGTGGGTGGGTCAACCGTGCCACCGCTGTCGAGTTGATCGGCAAAGCCGTCAATGAACCCGTCTTTGAAAGCATGGGAATGGCGCACGCCATCTCGGCATCCGCCTTCAAAGTCACGCCAAGCTGCTTTGGCTAAATGGTGGAATTCATGATTGAGGTGGTTTTCATCGGCCACCAAGAGGGGCTCGTTGAGCAGGGTCCTCTTGGTGGTGGAGGCGATGGTACACCCCGCCAGCGGTGGCAAAGCCCCTACCAGCAAGGCGATGAGCCTCAATTTTTGGCGGTTGGTGGCCATTCGCCTGTTCACCTTGGACTTCATGGGACGAAGGGCGCGTTTATGGTTTTGCCCCAAAAGGAAAAACCGTCCACGCCGAGAGTAGTTTCGGCAGTAAGATGGGTAGAAGTTGACGAAATAACCGGTTACAGGGCTAATTCCGCCAAAATCGGTTTTGAGGGGTAAAACATGTTTTTGACAATGGTCTTGGCCCTGGGCCAGCAAGCGCTGTTTCAAGCTGTCCCGGCGGGTGATGCTGGCCCTGCT
>CAIWHS010000354.1 GCA_903912515.1 uncultured Planctomycetaceae bacterium | reverse complement strand
CTTTTCGATTGCTTTCAAAACCCTGCTTGATTGTAGCCTTATAAATAATGATCATAAATGTCTTTATTTAAGACGCGATTTTTATTTATTGGCGATTTCGGTTTGTCGAATTCTGGAGGATGGAGGTTTTTATGAATGCGATCTTGTGGGCGGTAACTTCCTTGGTCGTATTCCAGGCCAATAATCAAAAAATCACCGGGTCAATTGTAAATGACACCTCTTTAAGGGCTGGAAATCCTTTTATGATTGTGATTCCCGAGGGCACTTTGAAATTTTCCGGTCCAGTAACCAAGGTCCTGGTGAAGATCTGTGCGGGACAATTAGATAAATCAGGCAAATTTGTGGGGGACAACTCGATCTACAGCGGTGAGGCAGCCATTGAAATGTCCGATAAGATCCCCAAAAACGGGGAATTCAATTGGTTTGCCAATACCTTCACTTTTCCTGGAGTATACCCTTATACCGGTATGAAGGTCACAGTGAGAGCAACTCTTGAGCTTTATGGAGGAAGCCCACCTGAACTGAAGGCAGAAAAATCCATCTATAAAACATTACAATTGCCATAGAAACAATTAAATGTTTAAAAACTTTCAGCCGACTGCCGTCAATGGTTGTGAATTTTGGCCGTCATCAATTGTTTAAAATGCCCTTCAGCCGCTGTTGCAAAATGAACTTGGTCATGCAGACGTTGCTCCATGCCAAGCATGGATGCCGAGCTTACCCGTGAGTCGGTTCTCAACCAAATCGGCCCCGGATTCTCCGAGGCGGATGCCCGCGCCATTGTCGAGCTCGGGCCCGAGGCATCCATCTTCGCGATCCTGACCTTGGCCAAGCGGGTCGCCGAGTTGAGCGGGCTGGTGGGCAAGGTGGATCCATCGGTCCCTTCCGGCCAGATGGCCACCTTTCTCAAGCCGAGGACCAAGGGGCGGCGCAAGAAACCCGGCGCCCAACGGGGGCATGCGGGTTCACGGCGGGAGACTCCCAAGCCCGACAAGACCGTGACGCACAGCCTCGAGCGGTGCCCCGACTGCTCCGGCAGCGTTTCGAAATGCAATTCCAGCCGGTGTCGGATCATCGAGGACATCCAGGCGGATTCCAAGCCTTCGGTCACCGAGCATGTGATCCCCCGGTACTGGTGCGCCCAGTGCCGCAAGAAAGTGGAACCGGTTGTGGAGGACGCGTTACCGGACAGCCAGATTGGGCATCGGGCCATCTGCCTGGCGGGGATGATGCATTACCTGCAGGGCACGACCCTGGGGCAGATTCTGGATGTCTACAACTACCACCTGCATTTCCCTGTGACGGAAGGCGGGTTGATGCAGGCATGGCACCGGGCAGGTGAGATCTTTCGGCCCTGGTACGACTGCATTCTGGAAGAGATCCAGGGCCAGGCGGTGTTGAACGCCGATGAGACGGGTTGGCGGGTACAGGGGAAGACGTTCTGGCTGTGGTGCCTGGCGTCCAAAGATGCCCTGTACTACCTGATCGATCCCAGGCGGGGCAGAGATGTTCTGAAGAAACTGTTCCGCGCCTGCTTCAACGGGGTTTTGGTGACCGACTTCTGGGGTGCTTACAACTCGGTCATCTGCCTTGCCAAACAGAAATGCCTGCCTCACTTGCTCCGTGACCTGAGCCGGACTCGGCATTACCACAATCCCGGCGGGGACTGGCCGGAGTTTTACCGGCGGCTTCGCCGCCTGATCCGGGACGGCATGCGGTTGAAGAAAGACAAGCAAGGTCTGGGACAGGAAGTCTACGAACTGCGAAAAGGCAGAATCCGGAAACGTCTGGACGAGTTCATCGACCAGGGGTGGAAGCAAAAACATGCCCGGCGGCTGCAGAAGAGACTGCGGCGCCACCGGGAGGAGCTGCTCACCTTCCTGGATCATGAGGAGGTGCCGCCGGATAACAACGCCGGAGAGAGGGGGATCCGCCCCGCGGTCCTGATCCGGAAGAACAGCTACGCCAATGGCAGCGAGAAAGGTGCCCAAACCCAGGCCATCTTCATGACCATCCTCCGCACCGTCAAGATGCGTGGGCACAACCCGCTGCAGGTTCTGGTGGATGCTTTGAAGTCTTACGTGCGTTCAGGGCAACTACCGCCTTTGCCATCAAAAATCACGGCAATTGGCTGAAGGGTTACAAAAAGTTAAGAAACGGCAAAAAATGACCAGAGGATGGAGTCTACTATATTGTTCGGGTTGTATAGCCATGTTTTATAACTCCAAATTTATTGGAGCATCTTGGCAAGGCGGGTTAGCCAGTAAGTTATTTCATTATTCCGATCACAAGCAGCTACCCTAGCGGCAGTCATTTTGGGGAAAGCACATGAGGCCAACTTTTTCTTAATGGTGCTCTCATTCCATCCATTCTGTGCACGAATTAGTGCAGGCACGTTATCCCTATCCCCAAATGTGACAGTGCAGCCTATACCTTCTAGAATCGCATCCGAATGTAGGTAGTTTTCAATTTCACGTTTTTTTGTGAGAACGCCCCATGAACCATCCATGCGTTGGTTGACCTGGTGAATAACATCTTCATAATTCTTAACATCACCATCATAGATATGGACTTCTGGACGGTTTAAGCCCCGCAGATAATAGTGATTAACCCAATTAATTAAATTGCCACCTCCAAGTACGACGAAGGCAATGCGTGGGTCATTTGCAAGATTAGGTAAATCAGGGTTAGAGGAATTCAAGGAAGAACTTAGGCATTTGAGGGCATCGACATCAGTTGGCCCCTCAACGCAAAGCAGCACCTTCACTCGGTTGTCCGGTACAACTCCTAGGGCTTCGACTATCTGTCGCAAAACAGACTCATTTCCTTCTTGAACCGTTCGATGTCCATTTGGTTCACGGTGAACGAATCGAAAACTATCAACTGGGAGGTAAGAAGCAAAACCTGGACTGTGAGTACTTAGGATTACTTGACAGTTAGGTTCTGCAGCAAGCTGCTGAAAAGATTCCAGCAAAATCTGCTGATAGTAAGGATGTTGGGCTGTTTCAGGTTCCTCAATGGCGTAAATAATGCTCCTACTCAATCCATCTGCTAACCGGCGCTCAGCTTCCGAACGGAAAAAACTAACGAGAATTAATCGGCGAACGCCACTTCCTCTCTTGTTTACAGGAATTCCATGTTCGCAATTGAGTGCAAGTGAGAATAGGCCTGCCCACTTGGGGTCAGCTTTGAATTCGGGAGTGAGTTCGATAGCAAGATTAGCGTCAAGTTTAGAGAGAGTTCGATGGGTTCGTTCGGCAAGTGCAACAGCCTTTGTGCGCACCGCATCAACTATTTCATTCAGTTTTTTTGAAATTTCAGGCTCTGTAAGAGCGGAAGCAACAGCTAATTTCGTATCCGTCCGGCGAAAAACCTTCTTTGTATGCCTGTTAGCCTTATGGTTTTTCGGAACCACGAGGAGATTCGGCAATGCGGAGCAAGCGGAGTGTAAGGCTGGAAGCGAAGTGGCGGGAGATTGTTTCGGGGCACCCGGGTAGCGGGCAGACAATCCGGGCGTACTGCAAAGGCCGCCATGTCACCGAGGCCTCCTTTTTCTTCTGGCGCCGTGAGCTTGAACGCCGGGCGCAACCTCTGGCTGCGAGTCCACGACTGATCCCGGTCCGGGTTCTGCCAGATCCCGCCCTGCGGGTGCAGGTGCGTTGCCCCTCGGGTCATGTGGTTCGACTTTCCAGTCCTGACGGTTCGCTCCTTTCCCATCTGTTTCGGGCACTGAACGGAGGCGGGTCATGCTGAACCACGCCACCGCTCACGTCTTTATCTGCCTGGATCCGGTAGATATGCGGAAGAGTTTTGACACGCTGGCCCAGTTGGTCCGGGACCAATTGGGTCATGACCCGCTGTCGGGATCCTGGTTCATCTTCCGGGGCAAGGCGCGGGATCGCCTGAAGATCCTTTACTGGGACCGGGACGGCTACGCGATCTGGCAGAAGCGGCTGGAGGCGGGCACCTTCCAGTTCCCGGCCAACGGGGTGAACCAGGGCAGCCTGGAGATCCAGTCCACCGACCTGGCGCTGATCCTCAGTGGTATCGATCTGGATTCGGCGCGGCGGCGGAGGCGATTCGCCTTGCCGGAGCGGCAGGCGGTTTGATCCTTGGAAAAAATACGGAATGAGGTGGACACTGGCGATCCTTTTTTGCATTTTACCTGAATGCAGCCGTCACCAGCCAAGCCCATCGCAGACCTTCCCGAGGATGTGGGCGTCCTGCAGGAACTGGTGCGCGAGTTGCTTGCCTCGCATCAGGCGGAACGGCAGAGGAACACGGAACTTCAAGAGCGGATCGACCAATTGATCCGACGGTTGTACGGGGTAAAGTCGGACAAGCTGAGGCAGAACCAGCCGGGGCTGTTCGATGGCCTGGAAGGGGGCCAGCCGCCAGAAGCAGAGCAGCCGGCCCCACCCCCTCCGGAGCCGGAACCCGGTCCCAGCCAGCGCAGGCGCTCGGCCCACGGTCGGCGGAAGATCCCGGACGATCTGGCCCGGGTGACCCGGACGGTGGACTTCACCCCCACGGAACTGTCGGCGTTGGGCGGTGAATGGAAGCGGATCGGCGAGGAGGTCAGCGAGAAGCTGGACTATAAGCCGTCGACGCTGTTCGTCAGCCAGGTGGTGCGGATCAAGTACCGGGTCATCAGCCCGGACGGCCGGGAATCGATCCACCTGCCGGGCATGCCGCCGGAGGCCCTGCCAAAGACGATGGCGGCAAACGGCCTGCTGGCGGATGTGGTGGTATCGAAACTGGTGGACCATCTGCCGGTGTACCGGCAAGTGAACCGCCACGCGCGGCAGGGTGTCCACCTGAGCCGCTCGACCTTGTGCGACTGGCTGATGGACACGGCAGATGTGCTGATGCCGCTGTACCTGCTGCTGAAGGACCGGGTGCTGTCCGATTCGGTGGTGTTCACGGACGACACGCCGGTACGGGTGCAGGAATCGGAGAAATGCCGTCTGGGCCGGCTGTGGGCGTATTGCTCCCGGTTCGGGACGGTCTACGATGCGACGCCGGACCGGTGTCGCGACGGCCCGGTCCGGTTCTTGGCGGGGTTCGAGGGGTATCTGCAGTGTGATGCGTATGCCGGCTACAACGAGGTCTTTGCCCGAGCCAAGGGCAAGGTGATCGAGGTGGGCTGCTGGGCGCATGCGCGCCGGAAGTTCGTGGAG
>CAIWHS010000353.1 GCA_903912515.1 uncultured Planctomycetaceae bacterium | reverse complement strand
TGTCACCTTTGCCGGGATGGTGAGCGACGCCAGGCTTTGCGAACTGTACCGGCAGGCCCGCTGCCTGACTTATGTCTCACTCTACGAGGGCTTTGGCTTCCCGGTGCTGGACGCACTTTTACACAACACACCCGTTATCTGCTCAGGCAACAGTTCGATGCTGGAATTCGCAGGACCAGGCGTCCACACCTGCGACCCACTCGATACCCTGTCGATGGACGAGGCATGGCTCGCTTGCAAAGCCGAGCCAAACGGCTGGAACAGGGATGACCTAAAACTCTCTTGCACCTGGGAAAATATGGCACAAACACTGGAAAGGCTTGCCTCATAGCGGTCAGCCTGGTTTGGATCAAACGCAAAGACGGCACGAGGTTGGAAATGTTACATCACGCCAGGCGGACACTGGAAAAGCTGGGAATCAGGCCTGGCAGCGGTGTTTTCACTGCGATTCAAAGCATGAAAAGCATTTTGGTTGACCCTCTACGGCGCCGAGCCATGGCGCGGCGGGGGCGCCGTCAGGAATCATTTCCGCCCTTCCCGGTTCATGTGATTGCAGCTTGGAACTCGCTACTTGCCAAACACGGTCTAGCCGGTCTGGGGACAGCCACCGAACATTCGGAGCGTATAGCAAACCACGAAACTGCGCTTGGCCTGTGGATTTTATGTCGCCTGTTGGAATTGCCAGATCATCGCAAACGCTTTCCCAAAGCACTTTCAGATGGGCCCCAAGGTACTTTTTGTACTTGGTTGAAATGCGAGCCATTGCCTGCGGGAATTCGTGCGGAATTGATCGAGGCATATTTTGCCGGTCGCCCAGGTGACCGGGTTTTGCGTTATATCGATGACAAAGAATGGGTGTTAAGGACATTGCCCTTGGCGCTGACACCAGCGGGTAGGCATGGGATCCTGGATTGGCTTTTGGGAACGACGGTGAAACACTTGGGGGAATTGGACCAAGCGGAAACGATTTGGTTCGCACTGGAACGGGCTGAGGATTCGAGCTTTGGTTTTGGCCCCACTTGGTTGCGCTTGCCGGCATGGCAGGCTCATTGGCCACTCGCCCTCACGGCGGTCGGAGCCGATAGCTTCCTGCGCGACCTGAAGAAAAGGCATCCTGCCCTGAACAACTTGCTGCCGGCAGGGAATTTAGGATTGGATAAAATTTTGCCGGTTGAGGACCAGGCACGGTTGGTTGCGGCTGAGTATTGCGGCCATGGATTGCCCAACGGAGACACCGGGGCAAATGGCCAAGAGCCGAAGTGGCTTGGGCAACTCGAGCACACCAAACCCGGTGACCCGGCTTTATCCAACCTAATCGATCGTGTCCGGGCGGAAAAGGAATCGGATGGTGGCTGGCGGCCGGGTTTCAATGTTCTTGGCCATTGCAGTTATTGGTCAGGGGTCGGCGAAGCACAACGCATGCTGCGCGAAGCGGTTGATGCTGCCGGCGGACGGACTGCGACCCGTGATGTACCGGCAGATTGGCGTTTTGACCAACCAACCCGTCCGGACTATCTAGGAGTTGAATCGTACGACACCTCGATACTGTGCATTCCGCTATTCACGCGAGGCGACAGAATCCATCCTCGGGCCGGACTAAACCGCAAGCCCGGTGTGCGAAAGATCGCTTATTGGTATTGGGAATTGGAGGTTCTCCCCAAAAACCATGCCAAGAACGCGCGTCATTTTGACGAGATTTGGGCGCCTACCCAGTTCGTCGCTGGCGCGGTAAGGGCCGCAGTGCCAGACAAACCAGTGCGCGTTGTTTTACCGGCTGTGCAACTTGGCAAAATGGCAGCAGTTGAACGGGCTAAATACGGCCTTGCCGAGACGGATTTCGTGGCCATGTTCATGTTCGATGTGGCTTCGGTGCTTGAACGAAAGAATCCATTAGCTGTGGTTGAAGCATTTCGGAAAGCATTTGGCAACCGCCGTGACACTCGGCTTGTCTTGAAAATCTCCCGGCCCGAATTCGATCCACAAGGAGTGAAACAACTCCGGGAAGCCGTGGCAAAGGTGAACGGTATCATCATCGACCAGCATGTGAGCCGGGCCGAAGCCTATGGCATCATGGACATGTGTGACTGCTATATAAGCCTACACCGCTCGGAAGGGTATGGAATCACCCTGGCAGAGGCCATGTTGTTAGGTAAACCAGTCATAGCCACAGGTTATTCGGGCAACATGGATTTCATGTCTGGCGAATTCAGCATGCTGGTGTCCTACAAGTTGACAACCATTAGCCAAAACCTGCCTTATTACCCCAAGGGCTGTCGGTGGGCTGAAGCCGATGTGGATGAAGCTGCCCAGCATCTTAGGTGGGCCTATGACCATCCCGCACTGGCTAGAAGGATGGGAGACAAGGCGCGGATTGAAACCGCGCGCATCTTGTCGATGGAGTCCTATGGCAAGCGGGCACTCGAACAAGTGATGGCATCGAGAGAGGGCCGCTCCCCCGAACATCAATCCGCCTTGAAACAACCAGCGGCGGCTTAAACTTGAAAGAACACGGGAATTTTAAAACATGTTCGAATCTGTGAAGAAACACTTGCGCTCCCTTGGATTCCAAGAGGAATCGATGCTTTTCAAAGCACTTTGGGGGGCAAAGGTTAGGCTAATGAATCCGGTCCTCCATTCCCGAATCGGGTGGCAGGCCCGCAAGGAAGCGCAATCTGGCAATTGGCTGACCTTGCGGGACCCCCGTGCCATTCTTAGCCATATCGTAGGCCAGGGTGCTGATTTAAACCTGACGGGTGAAACAGTTGCAGCTCCCCAAAATTCCACGGAATGGATGCGCGCAGTCCTTGGACCACTTATCACTGATCCCAAGTTATTTGACGCCCACCCCCGGGCATTGCGCGACGGTGTGGAGGGTTCTTATTTCACCTGGTTGAGCGAAGGTGAACCGCCAGCCAGGCTAAGCCGTCATGCCTGGAAAGACGGCTTGCGTAAAACTTTCCAATCCAAGCCTGGCGATATGGCAAGGCGCTTTTTGGATGTGAACCCTTGGCACTTGGAAAGGGCTCCGCTGGGCATGATGGCTCCCAGCCTAAAAACCAGCTTGGCATTCATTATTCGGACCGCCCATCTGGACATGCAGGTTGTCTCGCCCGAAGAAGCCCTCTGGTTTGCTGTGGAAACGCTTGAGGATCACCCCACCAGTCTGGCCGAAACCTGGCTTAGGCTGCCCGCATGGCAACAGCGATGGCCAAAGGCGCGCACCATTGCTGGGTGGAAAAGCTTCACCTTGGAACTATCCCGCGATTACAAACAGCTTGACTGCAGCGTTCTTGGGGTTTCACCGGCTTGGCCCGAAGGGGGTATCAGCGCGGCGGAAAAGATACTTGGCCCTTTGGATGGCCCTTCTTGGGGAGCAGACCAGGGGATCAATCTTTTCACCTATTGGAATTGCATTTGCGGTCTACGCGAGGCGGCGGCGCAGTTGGGCAGGTCGGCAGCCCGGCATGGCTGTCCGGTTAGCCTCCGGGATGTACCCAACTCGATGTCTGATGTGTTGCATCACCGTCAGGAAACGCTTGGCCTTGAAGAGCATGCCCTAAGTGTTTTTGTGGTCCCTCCCCTTTGGGAACCCGCAGAATTGTTCAGGCGGGCGGGCCTTCCCATTCGAAAAAATGTCAAGCGGGTGGGGGTATGGTTCTGGGAATTGGAGGATGTACCGAAGGCTTGGATTAAGAACAGCAAGTTTTTTGATGAGATTTGGGCCCCATCGCGATTTATAGGCGAATCACTGCGGAAGGTTTTGCCGGTACCGGTGATCGACATGCCGCAATCGCTGCGGGTTCAGCCTTTTGAGCCTGTGCCACGCGAGATGTATGGACTTAAACCAGGCGAGACCGTGTTTTTGTTTGTTTTCGATGCAGCCAGTTCGGTGGACCGAAAAAATCCTGCCGGATTGGTGAGGGCATTTCAACAGGCTTTTCCCCGGACGCGTGAAGCTCGCTTGGTGATCAAAGTCAGCCGGCCGCAAGCCGAGCCGAGAAATATGGCCAAACTGCGGCAAATGGTTGCTGGTGATCCCAGAATCCTTCTGGTGGAACGCACCATGAGCCGCCATGAACTTCTTGGCCTGATGGACGCGGCTGATTGTTATGTGTCGCTGCACCGGGCAGAGGGTTTGGGATTAACCATGGCAGAGGCGGCGCTGTTGGCCAAGCCTGTGATCACCACCGCCTACTCGGGCGTGCTAGATTTTCTGAATGACAAAACAGCCCTTATGGTTGGCCATAGCATGACAACCATAACCCATGACAGGCCCCCATTTCAGAAGGGATGGCGGTGGGCTGACCCAGATTTGGCAGAGGCAGCCAACCATATGCGCTGGGTAAGGGCGCAGCCCCTATTGGCGCGCCAGATAGGGCTACGGGCCAAGGAATCGGTTGCTAAGGCGCTGGATCCGGCAAAGCAAGGTCAATGGATCGCAGACCAATTGCACCGACTTATTCCAGGCTTTCGCAAATATGCGGCCTGAAGGTGATCTGACTACCCTATGTCCCGATTAACTGCAGGATTACCATTGCCATCATGATGCGAATCGCTTGGAACATATTGCCCACGGTTGGCCCCCGCAGCGGGGTGGGTTGGTACACAGCAGCAACTTTTGAGGCTTTGAAAGCCTCGGCCCCAATCGATGAAATTTATCGAGGTTTTCCAGGAACAACCGGCCAGTTTTTCCGCAAATGCTGGTTTATGGTTCGTCCTTGGATGACAAAGCCTGGCAAAGCCAAATCGGCCCCCAACCAACCGCCCCAAGCAGCCAACGGCGACACCTGGAAATCAACCGTGCTGGGTTGGGCAAGAGCCAGGCAAGAATCACAACTTTCCCGAATGCTGGACCGTTGGCATGACAGGGGGCAGGTGGACCTTTACCACGAGCCGAACTTTCTGCCGGTGCCAACGAAGGTGCCCACAGTCACCACATTTCATGATTTATCATCCATTACGCATCCTGAATGGCACCCAGTGGACAGGGTGCGAATCTTTGAAAAACGGGCAAAAGGCGGGCTAGAAAGGTCCAGGCATTTTTTCACCTTATCTCGGGCTGTTCGGGATGAGATGGTGCAAGTTTTGGGCATTAGGCCTGAAAAGATCACTATTACGCCCATGGGAGTTCGGCCCCACCTGCAACCTGTGTCTGAAGAGGGGCAAGCCAAAGTCCTTTCGCGGATTGGCTTACCCGCCGGCAGTTTTTTGCATGTGGGAACCTTGGAGCCGCGTAAAAATCTTCTCCTGCTTGCCAAGGCGTGGTGTGATTTACCTGGCGATCACCGAAGCCGCCATCCGCTTGTTTTGGTGGGGGGATGGGGTTGGCGTTGCGATGAGTTACGGGACTATTTGAACAAAAGCGGGTTCGAGAAGGGAATTCGTCATTTGGGTTATGTGGATGATACGGACCTGCCAGCCCTTTACAGTTCCGCCCACGCGCTGCTTTTCCCTACGAAATATGAAGGCTTTGGAATGCCGCCTATCGAAATGATGGCCTGCGGCGGGGCGGTGATAGCCTCGACCGCGCCAGCGGTGCGGGAAGTGCTTGATGGCCAAGGGCATTTGGTGGAAATTGAGGATCAAAGTGCCTGGAGAGCCGCAATGCTCAAGTCTTGCCAGCACCCGGAATGGGTTCAGGGCTTGCGCCATGGGGCAACACAATGGGCGGCAAAATTCACTTGGGACGCAACAGCCCAAGCCACCCGCGAAGGCTACAGCATTGCCCTTGGGCAAAAAAAAAGGGTGCTGAAGGCAGCCTGATCTTTTAGGGCAGCCTTATTTGGCCCGGGCAGCAGTTTGGGTGAGGCCGCGTTCTTCGAGGCGGGTTACGGCCACTGCGCCAAGTTCATTCTCAATGCGCGGCGAACGGGTGGGAAACTTAGCCAACAAATTCCGCAAGGCGGCGCCAGGTTTCATCAAGAGCAGCGATTCCGGGTTAGCCCTCAAATAGTTCTCCATGGCTGGCAGTTCACTTGGGCCAAATACAACCATCTTGGCCTTTGGCAAGTAAAAGGCGGCTGAATCCCAGCGGTGGGGATAGCAGACCAATTCAACAGGGCGGCCATTGGAAGCAAAGGCCAAATC
>CAIWHS010000352.1 GCA_903912515.1 uncultured Planctomycetaceae bacterium | reverse complement strand
GTCTTCCTTCGCCGTCAGACATCGCCGAAGGTAATGATGCCCCTATCATTAAAAATCAGGCCCGATACCCTATGCGGGAACAGAGCCTGGTAGTGCTGGTCGGAATGGATTAAACTTGAGCTATAAACCCTTGGCTGCATGAACCATGGCCCTTGCCCTGAGAATAGTATTGTGGTGTTCCTTAATTACCTTGGCACTTGCATCTTTTGGAATGGACGAAGTCAGTGATTTCTTAGCCCCCTCCAAATCAATTTCAGAACCGAGCTGGGCCCGGGGAGTCAATACCGTGATGGTATCATCACGCACCTGAACAAAACCCCCGTCTACAAATAGTCTGACCGACTGGGCACCGATCTTTAGCCTGAGAACACCAGTGGTAAGGTTGCCGATAAGAGCCTGACGCCCGGGCAAAACACCCAATTCTCCATCCGACATCGGCAAAGAAACAAGATCAGCAGCCTGATCAAGGACCGCCTTCTCGGGTGTCACCACCACGCAGCGAAGTTGTTTGCTTGAGCTAGCCATATATGTCTCTGGTTGAACATGTCACACTAGTTTCAAAACCGGGGCAATTAGCGACCGGCAGCCATTTTCTTGGCCTGCTCCTCAACCTCATCAATGCCGCCCACATACATGAAGGCGCCTTCAGGGAGGTGATCCCACTTGCCTTCGCAAAGCTCCTTGAAGCTGCGAATGGTTTCTTTGATAGGAGTGACCTTACCAGCCTTGCCTGTGAAAGCCTCAGCAACGATGAAGGGTTGACTCAAGAAACGCTCAATACGCCGTGCGCGAGCAACAACCTGCTTGTCTTCCTCAGAAAGCTCGTCCACACCCAAGATGGCGATTATGTCTTGGAGTTCACGGTAACGCTGAAGAATTCGCTGGACGTTGCGCGCAACACCATAATGTTCAGCACCAACGATGGCTGGATCTAACACATTGCTGTAACTGGCAAGTGGGTCCACGGCTGGATAAATACCCTTCTCCGAAATCCGACGCTCAAGATAAATAAAGGCGTCGAGATGCTGGAAGGCGTTGGCAGGAGCAGGGTCAGTGGGGTCATCGGCAGGAACATAAACAGCTTGAACGGATGTAATCGCACCAGTCTTGGTACTGACGATGCGCTCCTGTAATTCGCCCATTTCTGTTGCCAAAGTGGGTTGATAACCCACAGCACTGGGCATACGGCCCAAAAGTGCACTTACCTCAGAGCCAGCCTGAGAGAACCTGAAAATGTTGTCCACAAAAAGCAAGGTTTCCTTGCCTGTATCCCGGAATCGCTCTGCCATGGTCAATGCAGTGAGCGCCACGCGAAGACGAGCTCCAGGGGGCTCGTTCATTTGGCCGAATACCATTGCGGTTTGGGTGATAACCGAACGACCAGTGTTTCCAATCTTAGTTTCCTGCATTTCCAGCCAAAGGTCATTCCCTTCGCGGGTGCGCTCACCAACGCCGGCAAAAACCGAGTAACCACCGTGCTGGCTCGCAATACGAGCGATAAGCTCTGTCAAAATAACCGTTTTCCCTAGGCCTGCACCGCCGAAAAGTCCGGCCTTACCACCGCGAACAAGTGGAGTCAGTAGGTCAATAACCTTGATACCGGTCTCAAAAACTTCAGTCTTGGGGGTGATTTCGGAAAGGGGAGGGGGTAGACGGTGAATGGGGCGATATTCTTCGGCATTAATCTCACCACGCCCGTCAATCGGTTGACCCAAAAGATTGAAAACCCGGCCCAAAGTGGCTTCACCCACAGGAACAGTAACCGGGGCACCGGTGTCTACAACTTTCATTCCACGAGCAAGGCCGTCCGTGCTGCCCAATGCCACACAGCGAATTCGCCCACCACCCAGTTGTTGTTGCACCTCGCCTACCAAGTCAATATGTACACCTTTCTCATCCGAATTAACGGTCAAAGCATGATAAATGTCAGGCAACTCATGGGCCGCAAATTCAGCATCAAAAGTTGACCCGATAACCTGAACAATTTTACCAACAGCGCCTTTATTGGTTTTCACATTAGCGGACATAAATAACTCCCCTTCAATGACTGGCTGTTTTCCAATGAATTCACAATTTGAACCGCCCAGATCTATGGGCAAACAAGCGAGTTTCCTTTTTATTGCAGCGCCGCTGCACCACCGATAACTTCGGAGATTTCCTTTGTGATTTGCGCCTGCCGAGCCCTGTTGTACTGACGGCTGATCAATTTGATCATGCTGTCCGCATTTTCAGTTGCGGCCTTCATCGTCACACGTCGAGCTATTTGTTCGCTGACAGCGGCATCCAAAAAGCACTTAAAAAGCCGCTGCTTAAAAGATGCGGGCAGTACTTGCCCCAAAATTTCCACAGCATCAGGAATGTATTCGTATTCCACAACACGATTATTTGCTTTGGCAGGCGCAGTGTTTTTGGAATCAGTAAGAGTAGGTTTTGCTAGTGGCAATAAAGTTTCAACAACAGCCGTTTGACGTGCCGGGGAAAGAAACCGCATGTAGGCCACTTCCAACCGCTCAATTGCCCCGGTTGTAAACAATTCAAGGAAATGATTGGCCAACGCCTCCACTTCATCAAATCGTGGCTTGTCCTCAAAATGGATGTAAGTTGCGTCTGCTGCCACCCGTTGAAATCGGAAATAAGAAATAGAACGCTTACCCGACAGTTCTAGCCGGGTTTGCACTCCTTGCTCGCGGTTTGAGCGTAGCCTCGTATTCGCCTCACGAAGAATGCCCGCATTGTATCCGCCGCATAATCCCCGGTTGCTCGCGATAACAAGCAACAGAGACTTCCCAACCTTGTCATGAACTGCAAGTAATGGATGGGTTATCTCGCCTCCAGCAGATGCAAGGTCGGAGGCGAGTTCCGCAATTTTGCGGGTGTAAGCTTCCGCCTCCTGCGCACGGTCAAGAGCCTTTTTGAATCGGGCCGTAGCAATCAATTCCATAGTCCGCGTGATCTTGCGGATGTTACGGATCGCTTTACGCCGTCCGACTAGTTCGCGGGTCTTTGCCATTGTTAATTCCGCTTATTTCAAGAGCTTTGGATCAGGCCCGATACTGCAAGCCAAATTCCTGAATGCAAGCTTCAAGCTGCTTGGTCAATTCCGGAGTGAGTTTCTTCTGCTTCTCAAGTTCACTGCGAACCTCCGATTTCTGCTCGCGCATAAATCGAATGAACTGTACTTCCCAAGCCTGAACCTTCTGACGATCAATCTTATCCAAAAAGCCCTTCGTGGCAGCATAAATGATAATAACTTGATCAACCACAGCCACAGGCTGGTACGGCGGTTGTTTCAGTACTTCAACCACCCGGTAGCCACGATCAAGTTGCGATTGGGTTGCCTTATCCAATTCAGTACCAAGCTGGGCAAATGCTTCCAATTCGCGGAATGAAGCCAAGTCCAGACGCATACCGCCCGAAACGCTTTTCATGGCACCAATCTGCGCCTTGCCACCCACCCGACTCACCGAAATTCCAACATCAACAGCAGGCCTTTGGCCAGAATTGAAAAGCGACCCTTGCAGGTATATTTGACCGTCGGTGATCGAAATCACATTGGTTGGAATGTAAGCCGAAACCTCGCCTTCAAGGGTTTCGATAATTGGAAGAGCGGTTAACGAACCACCTGAACTGGGGATTTTGGCTAGCTTATGGCCAGGATGTTTCGGCAATTCGTCCTTGAGGGCATGTTCTTTGTCGATCGGTCCAACATAAACCTTTTGGTTCACGGCGGATGAATCTGTCACTTTGGCATCATCAGCCGAGGTTGGAACAATTACAAACCGTTCTGCCATCTTGGCCGAACGCTCAAGCAACCTGCTATGAGCATAGAAAATGTCTCCAGGGAAAGCTTCACGGCCTGGAGGACGCCGCATCAGCAAAGATAACTGGCGGTAAGCTGCAGCTTGCTTGCTCAAATCATCATAAACGCAGAGCGTTGCGCGGCCTTGTTCAAGCATGAAATACTCAGCCATTGCGCACCCTGCATAAGGGGCTATATATTGCGCAGGAGCAGAGTACGCAGAACCGGCAACCACTACAATAGTGTAATCCATCGCACCTTGGTTGCGCAGGTTCTCGATAATCTTCGCAACAGTCGATTCTTTTTGGCCAATGGCAACATAGACGCAAATCATGTCACCACCCTTTTGATTAAGGATGGTATCGATAGCGATTGCGGTCTTGCCTGTTTTGCGATCACCAATGATCAATTCGCGCTGACCACGACCAATAGGCGTCATGGCATCAATAGCCTTGATGCCAGTCTGCATAGGCTCTTCGACAGGTTGTCGGGCGGCAACACCGGGAGCAGGAGACTCCACTAAACGATAATGCGAAGTTACAATCGGACCCTTGCCATCAAGGGGTACCCCCAACGGATCCACCACACGGCCAATAAGTGCCTCGCCCACCGGAACCCGTAAAAGAGTCCCCAAGGCTTTACACTCGTCGCCTTCTGCAAGCAACTTGTAGTCATCCAGGATGATCACACCCACGGATGTTTCTTCAAGGTTGAACGCAAGGCCGGTTACCCCTGTACGGGGAAACTCGACCATTTCGCCAGCCATGATTCCACCCAGGCCAAAAACCCGGGCGATACCATCACCTACCTCGAGAACCTGACCTACTTCGCGAAGGTCGGCCTTGCCTCGGTAGTTTTGGATTTCACTTGTCAGAACGGAAACGATCTCGTCCGCCTTGAATCGCATGGTTGCCTCGTTCAAAGAGTTGATCGCGCAAACCGTCCAGTTGTTTGGACAAGCTCGCGTCCCAAACCCAATCGCCCACTTGAATTACCAGACCACCCAGAATGTCCGGGTTGATACTGGCCGAAATGACCGGATCCTTGCCCAATTTAGAACGAAGACCAGCCGTCAAACTGACGGCAACTGCATCGTCCAAACCAGTCGCAGTGGTCACAAAAACTTTAACTTTGCCTGTCCGGTCAAGAAGAATTTCCTCAACCGAATCAGAAATCGCCGGAAGCAATTCCGCACGATCATGGTCATTTAAAACATGCAGGAAATCCAAAAGGAATTCACTGGCACCAGCCTTGGAAAGGGCCCCGATAACATGCGTTTTGCTTTCCCGAGATTGAGTCGGACTCGCAATGAATGCCATCAACTCATTGCCCTCGCCGGAAAGAGCTATAACCAATTCACGAAGTTCAACCGTTGCCGATTCTGCCGATCCGGCTTTCTCGGCCGCAGCCAAAAAAGCTTCAGCATAAACCCCCGACAAGCGGCGGCCAACACTATCAAGTGCTTTCAGGCTGGCGGATTGGTTCGAAACTCGGCTCATGTTTGATTTCACGCTGGAGAGTTAGATTGGTAAACTCGGTTCAATTGCTACCAAATGACCCCGAATTAACCGAAGAAAGTGCTTCAGCAGCATCTTGTTGCAAGGCGCGCTGAGTTTCGGCAGGAAGCTCTCGTCTAAGTGCCTTCCTGGCTATTTCAGTAGCCAAATCAGAAGTTTTGTCCAAGAGCTGCTTGAGTGCATGGTCAATAGCCACCTGAACTTCACGCTTTTGGCGATCACGCTCTGCAGCTATCTCCTCCTGAGCCTTGGAAAGCAAATCATCACGAGTGCGCTGGCCATCACGCCTTGCCTCGTCAATCATTTGGCGCACCTTATCGGCAGCTTCACGCAGTTTGACTTCGACTTGGGCTTGAGCCTTAACTGCTTCGTCACGCGCTTTTTGGGCAGCTTCCACTCCTTCCCGAATTTTCAGCTCACGATCATCAAGAGCCTTGGCAATCTTAGGCCAAGCCGTCTTGTAAAGTGTGATGAAAACCAGTCCGAAGACAATAACCGAAAACAAGAAAGTATCAGTGGACCAACCAAAAGGATCGTACTTCTGCTTCCCGTTTCCAGACTTAGCTACATGGCCAGGTTCAGCTTTAGCACCCGAGCTCACGGCACCAACTGCAGGTGCAGCAGCCGTCGCTTGCGCGGCAACCAAAAAGAAGCAGAACATGATACCATTCAATTTACGCATAAAACTGTCCCGTAAAAGCTTGGAATACACCCGACCAAAAACGATCAAGTAATCCCGCCAAAATTGGGCAATTAGGCAGCGCCGAAAACTGCCAAAATGATCGCAATAAGTGCTGCACCTTCAAGCATGGCGGCAATGATCAAACCACCGGTCTGAATGCTACCAGCAATCTCGGGCTGACGAGCCATGGACTCAGTCACACCTTTGCCAATGCTTCCTAACCCAATACCGGCTCCAATAACTGCCAAACCTGCACCAATAGCCTTACCCATAACGGCCAGGCCGTTTGAACCTGCATCTTGTGCAAAGAGGTCCGAGGTGGAGGTTAAGGCAACAATCACAACAAGACTAAACAATTTGACAAACTTCGACATCGGAAAAGCTCCTTCAAGATCAAATGCAAACCAATCCGATTTGCACCACTACTAAGGGGAATAGGGAAAATTCTAAACAAGGCAATCAAAAAAACAAAAACCTCAATCCAGAAGTAAAAAAAACGGATGATTGTTTTCTAAGTATGCGCCGATTGATGACCACTCGAATTGATAGTGTCCAGCTCATGATCCCCATGATCATCATGGTCATGACTGTGAACAGCCGTACCAATGAAAACTGCAGAAAGAATCGTGAACACAAATGCTTGGAGGAATGCAACAAACAGTTCCAAAAAGCTAAGAACATAAGCTCCAAATATGGATGCGATGCCAATACTCACATGATGCGTTAATGACACTTTGGCTGCCATCAAAATAAATGTTAGCATCAAGGTCAAAGTGATGTGACCGCCAAGCATGTTTGCAAAAAGTCGCAGAGCAAGAACACCAACCCTTAAAAATACTCCAGCAAATTCAATAAAAAACAGCAAAAAGCTGATGATTGGGCCAAGAATTGGCACATCAATCGGAATCCAAAACCCCTTCAACCAGCCAAAAAAACCACTAGTTCCAATGCCATTTATAAGTATGAAAAGAAGCGTGAAAACAGCCCAAGCAGCAGTAACAGCAATTGAGGCGTTAGCGCAACCAAAAACCGGGGCAGGAAGCATCCCGATTAAATTGATGGTTAGAATCATTGTGAAGAGGGTCCACAAAAATGGCAGGAATTGCTCAGTTTTGTTGCCCAAGTTTGGGCGTGCAATTTGATCCCTAACCATAAGGAGCAATGATTCCAACAAATTGTCCAATCGACCTTTAGGCTGACCTTGGGAGGTAAGCCTTTTACTAAGGCGGTTAAAACGGTAAACAACCAAGCCTGCTGAAACCAAAATCAAAATTTTAAATTTGGTAATAGCGAAAAGTTCGGTGAAAGGAAGGTCCAGGCTTAAACCATTTGGAAATATTCCGCCATGTTCAAAGAAATGCCAAACGCGATTGTCTTTGGGCTCTTCCAAGGCATGGGTGATTAAATCATCACCGCTTGCAAATAAAATGGGAAAAGCCATCAAAAGCCCCTGAATCAAAAGCCAAAAAACAATATCAACATCGGCTGTCGAGTTGTGACATATAGTCAAAAAGGCACGACAGAAACAATGCTAGTGAATAGTGGAAAACTGTCCATCCCGCAATAATTCGGGCAGGATAGCCGAAAAGTTCAATTAATAAAAAAAGACCCATTGGTATTCCAAACAACCGCAGGCCTGAGATTGCCATCTGTCTATTGTGACCAAGAAAAAACCCTGTAGTTCGTTCCATTAGAACTGGGCAAGCCATAAATAGGCTCACCAATATCCATGCGGACCAGAAAATACCCGGAACCATAAAAGCTGAGGCATTGTTTAATGTTAGTTTGTTAGTTGATTCGTTAATGTTCGGGTAGTTAGATTCTTGTTGAAAAAGAAATAAGATCTGCAGCAATAAGCAAACCCAAAAACCAGGAACTACCGGACGAACTACTGCCTGGAATGACTTGGCCATGAACCTATTTCACAGCTTGGGTAAAGGGGATTGGTGCGGGGCTGTATTGGATTCCTTGCCATGAAGTTCAGGATTTTTCTTTAGAAAAATAACTACATGAGTAACCACCGAAAGAATTCCCAAACCCAAACCGATGAGAACAGGGGTAATACCCAAATTCAATTTTTGGTTTAAGTAGGCCCCTATCAAAACAGGTGCAGCTAATTCCGCCCCTAGCCCTGCCAGCTGCATAGATAGGGCGGTGGCAGAGGGCGGTTTCAGGTTCCGCGACGGCATCGTAGAGTGCGGCGGCTTAATCATCTTGTTATGTTAGTCTCGACTTTAGGGCTTTAACAGGAAATATTCCTAATTTTGTAAAAATTATGCATTTGTCTGGTTGACAACCATGGGTAGTCACTTTGTAGATTGAATAGCGCAGACTTCGGAAATAGTAGGATGTTTAGTTAGTTAGGTTTAGTTATCGGTTATGGTCCCGCCCTTGAAGCTGCTGTCCAATAGGTTTTAATATATTGGTCGAGCCTAAACCCTTGCGCCGGATGGGTTTATGGGAACTGGGCTAGCCATCAAGTTAGTTAAGTTACCGGGCTTTGAAAGGCCAGGAGAGCAACGGATGAACCCGAATTCCCTGAGCCGATTGGACCGGAAAAGCCTTTTGGTTTTAGCCCAAAAACATAAAATAGCTGGTCATTCAGCCCTTTCCAAAATTCAACTCATTGAAAAACTGGCCCTAAAATCAGACGCCCAGTCAGAATCGAAACAGAATAAGCCAAAAACCGGGCAAAAGATACAAATTTCAAAAAATTTAGAAAAGCAGATGGGCAAAAATTCCTCTGGTAAAGCTTTAACAGTTAAACAAACGGCCACCAAGTTAGTCACCTTTCCTAAAAACGATAACCAAGATTTGGAGAAAACTGCAAAAATTTTTCCCCGATCTGCGATTACTAAATCAGTGATTGCCAGCAAAGTTCAAAAAAATCAGCAATTAACCAGCAATCCAAAGCCAATAGTTGTTAGTTCAAAGAAGTTAGGTCATAAATTGTCCATCACTGGTTCACAACCATCAAAAATTTCAATAATCGGCTCGATGTCCGAAACAAGCGTTACGCAGCCGGAATTAGTAGGACCGATCCAGGGAAAAAATAAATTTCCTGAACCTGAAAAGCCTAGCAATGAGTTTTTCTCAACTGCTAACAATTCTGTCGCTAAATCTGTCCTGATTAAGCATGGTAAATCAAGTCTCAATCTAGATCAACAAGTAAGTCCACCAAGCCCGATTATTAAACTTTCAGAAGTCAAAACTCAAAAATCCGCAGCCCGTGACACGTCCTTGGAAAGAAATTCGGTCCAGTCGGTGGGAAGATCCTTGCCGCCAGGGCGCGCTTCGGCGCAAAACCCTGCTTTACCTACCGAATATGGCAAGGATCGTGTGGTGGTACTGGTCAGGGACCCACATTGGATTCATTGCTATTGGGAGCTTAGTCGCCATACGGTTTCCCGTGCCCAAACGGCTTTGGGCCAAGATTTTGAAAATGCCCAACCTGCTTTGCGCCTGGTAAAGCTTGGCGATAGGGATGGCAGTTTAGGTGAACAGATTGTTCGCGAATTCCACCTCCCTGATGGTGCCCGTAATTGGTATGTCGATGTTCCTGAACCAGGAATCGAATATTGCGTTGATGTCGGCTATCGCTCCAAAAATGGCCGTTTTTTTGGAATGGGCCGTTCCAATGCGGTCTCCACCCCACGGGTTGCATGGGGGGATCAATCCGAGACGGTTTGGGCTCAACAAGATAATCGCGACGCCGAAAGGCTTTTTGCCCTTTCCGGCGGATTACAACCCCATGCCGGCAGTGCCGAACTAAGAAATTTCTTCGAGGAAAAATTAGGCCACAATCCTGGATCACCAAGCATTACAAGCTTAGGTTCTGGCGGCTTTGGCTTCTTGGGTAAAGAACGGAATTTCACCTTCAATATCGACGCAGATCTTGTGGTTCATGGAACAACAGAGCCCTCTGCCAAAGTGACCTTCCAGGGCGAACCGATTCCTCTTCGGCCCGATGGCTCTTTTAGTCTTCGTTTCCGTTTGGCCGACGGTAGGCACATCATGCCCGCTGTTTCTATTTCTTGTACAGGAATGGAGGAACGCACCATCGTTTTGGCGGTTGAGCGAAACACCAAGTCGCTTGAGCCTGTTGTACATGAAGAAGAAGAATAATTTCCTAACTTAAAATTTACGGCCGGTTTTGTATGGCCTAAATAAATCAGTTTGTTTTCGCCCATCCATTCTTGATTGCCGTGCCCACCAACCCTCTACCCGATTCTGTTAGTCTATTGCGCCTAAAACGCGAGGCCATGGGGACCCAATGGGAATTGGTGGTTCCTATGGGCACCACTTACCCGCTCCACTGGGCAGAAAAAGCCTTCAGTATTTTG